>JAGOVX010000014.1 GCA_018060465.1 Candidatus Saccharimonadota bacterium
GTAGCTCGTCGTATGGCGAGGGCGTCCACTCTCTGGTGGAGTAGTGCTGAGCGCTTTATCTGGTATATCCAGGGTGGTTGAAGGGTCAAATGGCGCTAGGTGATGCCCACCCTTACCTAGCGCTTTTTGATTGGTAAAATTGTTGCAAAAAAGAACCGAGCCCCGATGTTGCCATCGGGGCTGTGGAGCTTTTTGGTTATGCAAGCTTTGCTTTCAGGAGTTTCAAGAGTAACTCCAGTACGTCAAGCTCTGCAGATTGGAGGTGTATGCGCTTGTAGTCTCTGAAAGGGGCCTGCTTATATAACTTGCCGTTGGTTGCAAGGAATAGTGAAACTGCGCTGCCTTCAACGAAGCGCATACTGATATTGAGGCGAGTTGCTGGAATGTATTGTGGCCACGATGGAACAGAGTGGGCATAGGTCGATGCTGCAGTATCCCAGTTCCGCTGACGGTGCTGCTTAACGAGTTTCCTCTTGACCAGCAAGATCTGCCAGATGAGCTTCATGCGATGAGCCTTCTCTTTGACGCGTGCCTTGGTCATCAGTTCTCCTAACTTTCAAGCTCCGATTTCACTTCGGAGCCGCTAGATTTTTCTCTGTCGCGGCTCGACGAAAGAAATTAATACAACAATACCTTTTTACGAAAGATTTGTCAAGGTAACTGTATTGACATTATTAACCATAAGTGCTATAATACTAGTATAACTATGAGTACACGTACCCGTACGAATGAATCAGCAACGATGGGATCAAAGGATGCACTTGGTTACTTGCGAAAACAGGGTGACTTATTCGATGCCGATCCAAGGCTACTAGGGCCAAAAGGTAAATTTATGACTATTGCTGGTGCGACCGCGGTTGCGAGTGTTATTGAGCTTGGCGTGCCTCTGGCACCGAGCGTAATCACCGGACTCAGCGTATGGGCAGGCTTGGCAGTAGCTCACAAGGGTGCGAGTGCGATTCGAGATACGAAACGAACCAGAAAAACTTTGGAAGCGCATGAGGCTGCCCGTGTGGTGCCAAATGAGCCAATGGATATATTTCGCATAGGTAAAGCGAAAGATGCAACACTCGCAATGCGCTGGTATGGGATGGATAATGGCCCTGCTTCTCGTGCACGTATTGTTGCGATTGCTACGGCAGCGCGTGATCAAGGCATAGAAGCGATTGCGGCAAATGCGGACTATTTAGCATTGAATGACGATGATGTGCGCAGTGATGCGGCCAGTTACCTATCAAGTATCAAGCAAAGAGATGCGGCGCGGTTCAAGCTATTTACACCACCGAGAGATGCTATAGATACAACTGTGTGTGATACAGTAGCGCATCTAGATGTTGATAGGTTCGAGCAAGCAGCGTTAGAATTTATACGCGAAAATGAAATCAGCCAGGTAGAGGCGTTGGTGCAGTCACTTAATATACCTGCTATCAGTACCGCCTATCAGCTGTACAAGGCTCAACCGAGCCATGATACGTCTCAAAAGGTTCTAACAACCGTACGCCACCACATAGAGTACGCAGGAGGTTTTACAGAAAGTCGCATGGTACGACTACCCACAGGTGAGCCGTTTCGTGAGCGTGTGTCGGTAACGCCGCTGATTAGTGGCGGTACAATCAATACCCTTGAAACGGGCACCATAGCCGTTGGGGGCAAGCCAAGCATGAAGTTTGGTGAAACAGTAGATTTTGGTCGCTGGGCAGGCCTTGCCAATGATGAAGAATTGCTAGATAAAGTAAAAAACGAAGATCTAAACCAGCTGACACACCTGCAGCGCTTGGCTGCGTTGTATGTGGTGTTGCAGCAACATCCAGACTTGATGGCTGTTGAAAAAAGCGATGCCGCCAGCCTGGGCGGTAACGCTGTGGTGCAGCCGTTGCTCGGCTCGCGTGCATATGGCAGTACTGTAGAGTACTCGCGAAGCAGACGTATAGGAAACAAGATGGGCCGGATGGGCGTTGCGTTGCTATTGGGCAGCATGCTGGGGCTTGGGGCGAATACCGCAGTAGAACAGGCAGATATTCGCGAGACTGCGCGCATTGATCGTTTGTATGAAGATGGTAGCATGCGGAAGGACGCAGAAGATCCCAGTGTAACTCGGCGCATAGATCGTATGGTGCTCAACGCAGATGGAACGCTGGCAAACGTACGGGATGCCTATACTGGATTTCTGGCGCGGTATATTGTAAACGAGCTTGGATTGCCTAGCGACATTGGTGATTTTATTGATTCAAACTTTAGTAATAACGACTATATTGAATGGACTCGCCGGGTTGGCCTTAGTTCGCCAGAGCATGCAGTACGTCCATCGTCGGAAATGTTTATAGGCGATGGTCCTACAACGAACCAAGCCCTGTACCAGGTTACTCCTCTAACAGGAGGAACATCGGCCGGATATTATTATACTGAGACATACGACACGATGGGGTTGATGCTTTCATCTTCGCCTCCACTCGATGGCGGGACGATCACGTATTCCTCTATGAAGATACCAAAGCATCATACGCTAGATAAAGTGTTCCCTCATAGCCGTGATATTTTAGCTCAACATCCTGATTTTATGATAGAAACACCATACATACAGATCTTCAAGCGCAGTTTGTCGGGTGTAAGTGGCGGCAACTCAACAGAAATTGCATTGCCAATTCGTGCAGATATGAGCCTTGTGGGTGCGATGATTGTTGATGCCCAAAACCCAGCGATCGAGGTGCCGATTTCTGTTGCACAGTCGAACGCTGATGGTACGCTGGTCGCGCATATGAGCAATGAAATTGAAGGAAAATTGCATGATCTAGGTGCCGAGCATCCGGTGCTTCGCTATTGGACCAAGCAGACAATGGACACGTCGAACATTTGGACTTCTAAGAAAAGACTTTATGCAGAGTCGTATCTTTACGACCTAGAGATAGGTGAAACTATTTCGCAGCGCGAGCGCGATGAGGTGGCGGCAAGTGTACGCAACGACCTAGGGCTGCCATCAGACGCAAGCCTTGCTGATATTTATCACGCAGTGCAGGATGGTCATGAATATGCATTCCTTCCCTTTCAGCGTGAAGGCGATACGCATAAAATTGATACAGACAGCGAAGTTGGCATGTTGCAGCAAATTGGCCGCATATTGGCCAAGCGAAAAACCTTGAATTGCAACTTGGCTGCAACGTTAACCACGCTTGCGACGCTTGATACAGGTAACGCGCAACTCGCTAGTGGATTTATGGAGGACGGAGATGGCACTATAGGTACTGTCGAATCGCATGTCTGGCTGGTTGACACCTCAAATAGTCAAATTATTGAGACTACGCCGAGCAATCTTGCAGAGGGAGAAGAAAAACCACCGTTGGAATCATTTGCGCAGCATGCTGCGTCCAAGAATCCTTCCTCCGCTGGGTTACTAGCTGATGCTGCGGGAGCTGCAATACTTTTGGCAGTGGCTTGGCGGCGTCGACAGAAAATCTCTGAACTTGTAGATACCGCACGTGCTCATGCGTCACTGAGCGGTCGCTACAACGAGTTGCGTATTAATCAACGGGAATATGCCTTGTGGGGAAATCCAGATGTTCCTTACAGCCCAACGCTTGAACATAACAAAACGGAAACCTTACAGAGGGCAGCGCTTCGCTATATTCGTAACTTTCCAGAAGGTGGAGATGCAGGACTACTAGGCTCGTTGAATCGGAAGTCGATTTACCGCGTCGCTACGCGAAAGAAGTAACTTTTACTATCCGAATGACACTATATTAGATATACTTTATATATGAATTCATTTTGGCTCATGCTACTTTCAATAGGCATTGGGAGCGCCTTATCGCTACTGGGTGGGGCGGTTATTTTTTTGGCCAAAAAGCAGCGACGACGTGCGATATTGCTGGCACTTCCCTTTGGTGCGGGTGCGCTATTAGCCGCGGCCTTTTTCGATTTGCTGCCTGAAAGTTTCGAGATTGCTTCGCCGCGTACTAGCCTGGTATGGGCATTGGTCGGGTTTACGGCGTTTTTTGTGCTAGAACGTACAGTTAGTTGGTTTCATCATCACCACGACCATGAGCATGAAACAAAGACAAAGCAAAGTGCGCTGCTTATTATTGGCGACCTCTTGCACAATATGATCGATGGTATTGCCATAGGTACGGCATTTGTTGTAAACCCGATTACAGGTATCATAACCACACTGGCTGTCAGCGCACACGAAATTCCGAAAGAGCTGGGCACATTTGGGATATTGTTGGCGCATGGCTGGAAAGATAAAAAAGTGCTACTGGCTAATGTTTTGACGGCCGTCGGTACAGTAGCGGCGGCAAGTATGACGTATTTGCTGAGTAGTACGGTGCAATTGCCAGAGGCACAGCTGCTGGCGCTTACGAGCGGTATGTTTATCTATATCGCTGCCAGTGACATTATTCCCGATATTCATGAGCAGCCGCGTACAATAGGCACGATTCAGGCAGTAGTACTAGTGGTGGGAATGGTGCTGGTAGCGGCAGCTATTCGCTTGCTGGGTGTGTAGTTGCTTCGAAATCGCCAGCCATAAAGCTATCAAGGACACTTTTTACCTTGGGGTATGTATCTGTCAAGGTGGCCGTTTCGTGCGTGGTTAGTGTACCGAGTACAAATGCGGCGTCATCGGCCATTTGTGTACGAAGTGGCGTGGCAATGCCAATCCGAATACGGTTGGTTGCTTCCCCACCGTGTGCGTTGATGCTTTTGATGCCGTTGCTACCGCCGCCAGAGCCACCAATGCGAGTGCGTATGGTGCCAAGCGGGAGCGCAAGATCATCGTGAAGCACTACTATATCTGAGGCTTCGATCGCATAAAAATGTGCAAGTGCCTGCAAGCTTTCGCCCACTAGGTTGTAGTAGGTTGTTGGTTTTGCCAAAATAACCTTTTCGTTATGTATCATCGTTGTGGCAAGGTGTGCTTTGAATTTTGGTTTTTCTTGCCACGAGAGTTTGTGCTGGGCTGCGTAGTGATCTAGCAGAAAAAAGCCTACATTGTGTCGAGTGTGGGCGTAGCGCGGGTCGTCGTTTCCAAGGGCAAGGACAAGTTTCATATCTGTATAGTAGTATAGCATTATTGCATAAAATAATAATTTCTGGTATTATATATTAAATCTAACCGAAGACTACAGAGAGTTAGGAGGAGCGATCTTGAGTCTTATTTGGAAGATTGTGCTGGTACTCATTATTCGAGTGCGTGCACTGGTGTACTTACGTGCGCACTCGGATGTGCGGCGTACCTGGTACTCAAAGCGCGTAACGCGTCGGTACCACAAGACCGGTGGCAACCTAGTTGCCCTGGTGGTGCTCGTAGGGCCACTGATGTACTTGTTGCATCTGGTGATCCTATGGATCGGTGCACACATCTGGCAACTCGCAATGATTTTTGTGGTGTTGATCATCGCAAAACGGCTGGTGCCAAACGTTTGGCGTAGAGGATTATCCGAAGTTCGGTGTGAAAACGCTGAACATATCGGTACCGTCGCCAATCTCAGCCCCCTTTCTGATACGTAGCCCTTGGGGCTGCTGTCAGGGAGGGGGCTTTACTGTGCACGTGTATTGATTTTAGATACAACTTATGCTATAATAGACTTATGGTCAATTTTCCCCCCTGGCAACACGGCCACGGGACTTCCCCGAAAGGAGACCAATATGCCCGAGTACAAATCGAGCATCGCACGACGCATCCTTAAAAGGACGTCGGGCAGGCGGTTGGCTTACGCAAGCGCATTATTGTTTGTCGTAGGCCTGCAGTACGTCAGGAGCGTTGCCGGCGACGGTGACTACCTGATGTACTATGCGCCCTTAGGGGCATTCGCTATCGGATGGGCGGTGTGCGAGTTTGTCGCCTACCGCCTGGCTGTGCGGAGCATTAAGAGTCGAAAGGCTCGCCAGGCTCCGAGCGAGCGACTCAGCATTTTCAAAGAACCAGGGGAAGCCACGTTCGTGGTAAACCAAAAGGTTGGGAACGCTGGGTTTAAGGTCTTTGCGGCCGCCGCACTACGAAAGTAGTGCACATAACCCCGTAGCTGAAAGGAAAGAACCCCGCGTTCCCTTTCAGGCGCGGGGTTCTTTCCTTTTTAGTGTGGCAGTTTATAAAGTTATGAATACGCATAGTGTGCTACACGAAGTTGTTCGATGAAAAGACACGTTGCATTGGGTTGTTGCATGATGTCGTCCACCTGCTCTGGCATGGCACGCTCCTGCCCGACTTCATCGTAGATCACTCGTAGTCGGTCAGAGATGGGATATGTGGTATCACTTGCCACGCCGGCCAAGAAGGCTCGTGTACCATCTGTTTGGTGCGCACGTTTGATCTGGCCGAGGCAGCGGGCGCTGAATATTACTGTTGCATAGTCAGTATTAGCTAGTTCCTCTAGCATCTCTAGGGCATTAAAGTGGTCAACAGTTTGGTTGTAATTAGCGAGATGTGGGTATAGATCAATGAATGTTCGTATGATCTCATCTCTATTAAAATCGCCAGATACCAATCCACCAAACGCGTCAGTAATTAATGGCGGAGAGCTTACGTCGCGAGTAATACTAGCGAGTATATCATCAGCGTCCGCATCTGATGCATGCCAATGAATGCTTTCTGGTTGAGGAGAGTTTCGTCGTCGTCCCATTTCAAGGCGGCTAAGGGCGAGTGCCCACACCTGGCGTCCATCTTCCGAACCAATAATATCCGCAATAGCTTCCTTGTCGGGACGCATAATAAGGTGCGAGAGTATTCGCCCAGTTCGTCCATTCCCATCTATAAACGGGTGGATAAATTGTAGCGCACCTCCGATTGTTAGCCCTGCATAATCTAATGCAGTCTGGTCATCTAATGCAGTGTCACGTAAAAAATCTTGAGCGAGTGACCAAGAGAGTCGCACCCATGCATCCTTGTCGCGCTGATCCATGGTTTCCTCACCGCTTAGTGCAACAGTGTGTCCATCAAACCGTTGCATTTCACCAGTTGTGGCACCACGAATGTGCGCAGCAAGTTGCTGAAGTAAACCAATGAAAGCATCCTCATCTAGGCGTGCAAAATAATCTCGTCGTTGAATCGGATCATCTAAAAAATTGAATTGAGTATAAAAATCTTCAATACCTTGAGAGACTTCAGTTGTATGTACCACAATTTCCGGTGTCTGGAGGATGCTAGCCATTGTTTAAAGATTTTTTATACGCTTTTGTCACTGGTTCAAGGCCGCGCGCGACGCGCTCTTTGTTCATTTTAATTTGTTTTTCATCACGAAAACTAAATTTTATAGGTGTTCCAGAGTAATCATAGGTTTCGCGTAGCAGGCGTTCTAGGTGACGCTTGTAGCTCCAGTGTACAAACTTGAGGTTGCTACCGTAAATCACAAACCATGGTGGCGTGTCATCTGTTTGCACGATGTAGCGAAGCTTGGGGTGCGTGTTTTTCAGGCCGCTAGGTGGATGGGCCTGGACGGCATTTTGCAAGAGGTCGTTCAGTACACGAGTTTTGGTTTCTTGTTTGCGGCGAGTCATAATATCGACGGCGAGATCAAACAGCTTGGTAACATTTTGACCGGTAACAGATGAAGTAAATATTAGCGGTGCCCATGGGGTAAACTTGAAGTTATACGCAATTTTTGGCGCCAACGCATCTCGTGTATAGGCGTCGCGACCTTCCACGCTATCCCACTTGGAAACAACCAATACCAGGCCCTTACCTGCCTCGGCGATAATGCCGGCAAGCCGTTGATCGAGCTGGACATTGAGTTCATTGACATCCATGAGTAGAAAACATACGTCGGATTCTTCAATCGCAGCTAATGTACGTAGTACGCTGAATTTTTCTATGCCGACTTCTTGCTTGCCTTGGCGTCGTACACCGGCTGTGTCGAGCAATTCGATAGTTTTCCCATGGTATTTGACAGAGACACGGTTGACATCACGGGTGGTGCCGGCAATATTGGCGACCAATGCTTGCTGTTTGCCAGCCAGGGTATTAAATAAATTGCTTTTGCCTACATTTGGGCGACCGATGAGCGCAATGCGCAAACGGCCATCGTCTTCTGCTTCTGAGGTAACGGCGGGTAGCTGGTCGGTAATCTGTTGCAGTAAGGTGCGAATACCACGATTGTGTTCGGCACTCGTTTGTAGCACTTCTTTTATGCCAAGACGGCGAAATTCACTGACGTCGTGGCTTTCCTTTAGATCGACTTTATTGACTACCAGTAGCACTGGTTTTTTGCTTTTTAGGGCAGTTTTTGCAATGCGGCGGTCCTCGTCGCCTGGTAGCAATGTGCCATCTACTACCACTACAATAACGTCTGCAACCTCTGTTGCTTCAACGATTTGCTCTTGGATAGTGGCTTCAAATTCATCTTCTGCCGTTTTTAGGCCGGCTGTATCGACGAGCCAAAATGCTGCTTCGCGTGGTGTATCTGTTGATTCAGAAAAATCGTCGTCGAGTGATTGGCCGTGGTGTCGCCGGGGAGAGTACGTTATTTTACGCACTACGTTATCACGGGTTGTACCTGCTTCACGTGCAACAATCGCCTCTTGGGAACCAAATAGGCGGTTGAACAAGCTACTTTTTCCAACGTTGGTTTGCCCTACGATGGCGACTGTGGGTAGTTTGGCTGACATAGTAGGTTAATTATAACAGAGGTAGCAATATTTTTCAAGCATTAGCGTATATCATGGGACGCATATGCGAGGTGGTGTGCTGGTCCTTGTATATATCACCATATGCATACTGCTAGTCGAGTACGCGAGTTTCGGCTTGCTGTAAACTACCTAGCTGATACGTACCAAACTGGGTTCGATGAAGCTTCGTAACAGTGTAGCCAAGTGCTGCAAAGGTGCGGCGAATTTGGCGATTGCGACCTTCGTGCATGGTGATTTGGTAGGTTTTCTGTGCACTGTTGGCAGCTGCCGGTGCTACCTGGTCGATGGTTGCGACAAGGAATGTGCTCAGGCCATCCTCTAACTGCACGCCGTAGTCTGAAATCATTTGTTGATGTAGTGGCGCGAGAGGCTTGTCTAGCTGTACTTCATATACTTTTGTTTTGTGAAAACTAGGGTGCATCATTTGGTGCGCGAGGTCGCCATCGTTGGTAAGCAGTAGTAGCCCCGAGCTGTCTTTGTCTAGTCGGCCAGCTGGTTTCAGAGGATGCATATCTGGCGGCAATAGATCGTAGATCGTGGGGTTGCTGCCTTGGGCCTTGCGCGAGCAGACATAGCCGACGGGTTTATGAAATAAAATAACGCGGTGTTGCGTGTCTGTTGCAACTGGCTTGCCGTGCACGGTTACTGTATCTGTTGATGAAACGCGGCTACCAAGCGAAGCAACTTGGTTGTTTATCTGAACACTACCCTTTTCAATCAGCTCATCGGCTTCACGACGAGAAATACCTAGCTGCAAGGCCAGGTATTTATTTACACGAGTTGTTGTAGTTTCCATTGGAGTTGTATTATAGCACTACTTAGGCCATCGGAGCAGCTGGAGTGTCGCCACGAGGCGTTTCCTCGAACTCTATGCCGTGTTCGGCGTCGGCAACAGGAGTCTGGCCAAGTTCTTTATTCATGAGGTCGGCCATTGCTTCACCCTCAGCGCTAGGTTGTGTAAGGGGCTGGATAATACGGTCGGCAAGACCTGCGGGTCGAGGAGTAGAAAATGGTGCCGTGGGTTGTGGCAAGCTAAATGGCTCTATTGGTGCTGGTGCTGCGGGAGCGGGCGTTTCTACAGGAGCTGGTGCGACAACTGGGGTTGGCATCACCGGAGGTGTTTGGACGACTGGTGATGGTGCGGGTGCTGGCGCTGGCGCTGATGTCATTTGCATTGCTGTCGGCATAGGAGCTGGCGGCACTGCTGGTGCCGGTGCGGGTGCAGCTGGAGCTGGGGGTTGTGGCGTTGGCATGCTAGCTTGCACAGGTGCAACTGGCTGCGGTGGCAGTACGGGCGTTTCTACAGGAGCTGGTGCGACAACTGGGGTTGGCATTACCGGAGGTGTTTGGACGACTGGTGATGGTGCGGGTGCTGGCGCTGATGCCATTTGCATTGCTGTTGGCATAGGAGCTGGCGGCACTGCTGGTGTCGGTGCGGGCTGTGGTCGGGCGACTGCAGAAGGTCCAGGAGTGGCAAACGCGTTTTGAGGCTGAGATACCGGTGCGTCACCCAATACTTCGTGTACCGCACGTACTACGTCTTCTATGCCGACTTGTGACTTTACAAGGTATTTATTGGCACCGAGCTGTTCGCCACGTGCACGTTGATCTTCGCTCGAGAGCGCGGTCATCATAATAACCTTGATATCTTTGGTTTCAGTAGTAGAACGCAGAATATCTAGCATATCGAAACCACTGATTTTTGGCATCATCACATCGCTCACGATTAAATCGGGGCGTTCTTTTATGGCCATCGCCAATGCTTCTTCGCCGTCACCAGCGCTTTTCGTCTCGTAGCCCTCGGCTTTTAGGCGCGTTTCATAGATCTCGCGCAGGCTTTTATCATCTTCAACCAGTAAAATTTTTGCCATATTACTCCTTATTGTACCGATAACGCATGAAAATTACTATAGTCCTTACGGTTAACTTGTCTCGCCTGGCCCACGTACGGGTACTTGAATCGTAGATCGTACTGGTACGCTGGGTGGCACGGGCGTGGCAATTGGCGGTGTAGTTGGTGCCATTACAGGGGTTGAAACAGGTATAGGTGGTGTGTACGCGGGTGTTGCCGCCACTGTTGGCTGCGGGGTTTCTAGCATTGCGGCTTGGGGCTGTGGCAGTATGGTGGGCGCTTCGGTTTGGGCTGCAGCTAATTCGGTGGACGTTTCTATTAGTCGGGCTGCTTCTTCGTGTTCAATGCGAGGAATATCTAAATAAAAGGTGCTTCCGCGCTTGTATTCGCTACTAACTCGGATAGCTCCGTTCATCACTTCTGCAAGGCGACGACAGAGGTAAAGCCCAAGGCCGGTACCACCAATTTCGCGAGTATCGGTATTGTCGACGCGGTAAAATTTTTGAAACAAATGTGGTATATCTTCGGCTGGAATACCGATGCCGCTGTCGGCAATGCTGATGGTAATATGTTCATCGTCGGCGGTGATATCTACCGTCACGTCTCCCTGTGGTGTGTATTTTATTGCATTTTCAATTAGGTTTGACACAACCTCGCGCAGGTGGTCGTTGTCGACATTGGCATAGTACACAGGCGCCATAAAGCGGTCGTTGGCTGACTGCGAGGAACTAGCTGGTTTGTAGAGGAATTGTAAGCCTTTTTCGCGTGCTTTTGGCTCGAGACCGCCAGCAATATCACCAACAAACTCAACAACATCAACCACAGATGGGTTGTTGCCTATTCGACCGTCCTCGGCTTTGGATACATCAAGTAAATCCTGGAACAGGCGGCCCAGGTGCTGCGCGGATTCATGAGCCTTTGTAATATAATCTTGGGCTCGGGCGTCAACAGTGGCGGTATTGGGGTTCATAGCCAAGCCCAAGTAGCCTTCGATACTGGCAACAGGAGTGCGCATTTCATGGCTGGCAGTAGAGATAAATTCGGCTTGTTCTCGTTCGGCAGCTTTCGACTTTGTGATGTCGCGAAATACAATGATCGCACCACTGCTAGGCTGACCAATAGGCGAAATAATAAGTGATAGCAGTACTTTTTTGCCTGATTCGGTTTGGGTTGAAAAATCTTCAGTTTCAACTTCCTTGCCATCGGCGAGTACTTTTTCTATAGGGTCATTAGACACCGACACGGGTTTGTCTTGGCGGTCATTCAGCTTTATGACAGATTTATAGGTGAGTCCAATAGCATCACCACTTGACCAGCCAATAATATGCTGGGCTGCTGGGTTGATGAGCTGAATGATACCTTGTTTGTCTATAGCCACCACGCCGTCTTCAATCGCGTTTATCACGACATCTGCTTTGTTTGACTCATGGCTTAGTTCGGTAGCAAGCTCTTGGTAGGCGCGGTCGCGTAGCTCATCTTTGGCAGATTTGCTGTGCCAGATAATAAAACTGGCGATAAGGGGCGCAAACATGGCAAGCCCCGCTATTAGTATGCTTTGGACTGTGGGGCCGCCAACAAATAAGTACACGACATAACTGCTGCCAAGTACCACCATAAATAGCAGCCCACCAAGGCCAAAAATACCTGAAAATAGCGCTACGGCGATCCAAAGTGCAATAAATGGCGAGCTGGTTTCCCCTGTGCTCAGTACCAAGTTGGCTGTTGTGGCTACGAGGAGCGCATACAGAATAAACGATGCAAACCAAAGCCCTTTTTTCGGTACAAACACATATAGTAGCGCGGCCGCGGCTGCGGTGACGCCAGCCATTAGGGCGCTAACAGTTGAAACCAAAAACATGCCATCGGCAAAATGTATCTGACTAATTGATGGCAAAAAATGCAATCCAACTACCAGCAACGACACAAATAGTGTTGCCTCGGCAATGCGGCGATGCCAAAAACCAGTGATGTGTCGCGTATTTATACGGCTGCCCCCTATTTAGCTAGTTCTATTATGGCAAATCTATGGGTAAATTTCTAGCCTTTTTACACGTAGAGTAGTGCAAATGTAATAAGAGGTGGCATAAAAAGAACCCCTATTGGGGTGATACACGAAAAGATTCCCACGGAACCGGCACGTCGGTTGACGCGCCGGTTCCGCATTTTCAGGGAAGCTCAAGCATTCGCCATGGCTTGCTCGTTAGCGTGCTGTCTGAGCATGTCGAGACGCCCCTTCTTGGCCACTCGTCGTGCATTCGCACGCATTTTCATGTGTGGTGAAGGGCTTTTTTTCTTCGCGGCGGTCGCCTGTGCCTTATCGGGGCATAAGCAAACTACTCCGTCTTTGATGGAGATATCTGAGTTCTTCAGCATCGCCTCGACGATTTCTTGGACCTTTCGGCTATACGCCGGATGAAGATACATCCCTCTAACAATTGCTCGTGAAACGATGAGCGTCGAAGTGCCAGTAATTGGGCATTCCGCTTGCTCCATTTCCGTCAAAAAACGACGGATAGTGCGCCTGTTGACTTTCGGAGGTTTCACACTTGCCTCTTCCCTGAATTGTGTAGGTATCGTGCCTGCTAGGCAAGTACTGGAGGTACTGTCCGAGGTATTCACACCCGTGTGAATACTTTACGATGAAACGGAGTATACCATACTTGACAAATGATTGCAATTAGTTGCAAGCTATACTATTTTTAAAAAATCATTGTGCTCATGCTTTGAAATATTGTTGACAAGTTGTAAAATATACAAATTAGTAACTTTACTCATGGTGAATCCATGTGGAGTAAATCGTATGCGAGATTTGTATAACAGAGTAAAACGATGCAATATTGTAGCAGTTGTTATAATGCTGCTTGTTAGCCAATTAGTGCAGGTTTTAGTGCCCTTTCAATCGGCATGGGCGGCGGCACCAGTAAAGGATGATGAAAATAAAAAAGTATACGTATGTAAGTATGTGGAACAAGGCGACAAAGAGCACCTACAAACTGGGCAAAACCCTACCGAAGTAAGTGTTAACACGATTTCTGGTACCGTTGAACCTGGTTCGTATTTTGGTGATGGCCAAGATCGTTCGTATGTGATTGGCTACGTTCCTATGAGCCCAGAACCTACCGTGCTGGATTGCCCAAAGGTTATCAACGCTGCTGCGATTACTATTACGCAAACACTAGTATGTAAGGGAAATAATGATATTTTGACAGCTGCTCCGGTAGATCATGTCACGTTTTCGATGGGTACATGGAGCAATAATAGCCGTACCGTTACTGCAACGATCGATGCAGGCTATTCGTGGAGTGATGGCACGAAAGGTTTGACAAAAACGTATACCTTTACCGATAAAAACACTGAATGTGTGATTACAAAAATTCCTACTCCTGCGACGCCAGGCGTTATCGACCTTTGTAATGTCGATGCCGTTACATCAAATATACGATGGGATGTTCCTCCGACTGATGCACAGTTTTCGTGGACTGTCCAGGCCGATGGCCACTTGGTAGTGACAATCTTGACCCCAGATACTACCTTTAACGATGGTACAACAACTCACGATTACGGTGTGGTAGCCGCCGATAGCGGTATAGTATGCGCAACCACAACCGCGCCTACTGCGAGCGACAAATGTGGTTTGGTAAACGACACCTACATGATTCCTGCAGTAACAGGCATTGAGTACCGCGTGGCAGGCACTGCCGTAACCGCTGGGTCACACTCTACTGGTCGCGCGCTGTCGGTAACGATTACTGCTGTTGCCAAGACAGGATACGAGCTAAAGGGTGATGCCAGTTGGACACTCGACTTTACAAATGCACGTTGTACCCCTAAGGCAAATGTGGTATCGACCATTTACTGTCACCCAGATGGCCAAGCTTTCTCATATGGTATTATCAACACTTCAGACTCTGACCAACGCTACATGTTCATTGTGACTGATGCGAGTGGCGCCGAAGTTGAACGCCTACCAGCAGCGAATGTTCCCTACGACCACATTTACTATAGCTACTGGCTTACTTCTACCGACGGTACGTACACGATTAGCCTATATGCAGTTACAGACACAGACGCAATTATGGGCGATGCATTGTGGACGACTACTATGAAAACAGTATGTGCTCACGATGTATTTACCCCAGAAATCTACAAACGTGATCAGTTTGGCAAGTTGCTACCAGGTGCAAAATTTACCGTAAAG
This sequence comes from Candidatus Saccharimonadota bacterium, assembly GCA_018060465.1. GTDB lineage: Bacteria > Patescibacteriota > Saccharimonadia > Saccharimonadales > Saccharimonadaceae > UBA1020. The sequence goes on from JAGOVX010000014.1 coordinate 14,667, forward strand.
GTATGTCAGCTGGACACACGAGCTGAAGCATGGACCTGTGAAACGTATACTAATGTAGACTTAGGCACTATGGGCAACTGGTTTAGCCAGAATGTAAAGTACAAAAAGTACCAACCTACTGAAGTAACTATTACTGAAACAGCCGCACCGGGAGCTTGCAAGATTGCCGGCCCTTGGACGCATACTTGGGACTACACTGATAGCGACGTGCTATATGAAGGTGCTTGGAATACCGGACGAATCTGGAATATGTACGACGAATGTCCTATAGGAAACGGTAGTCAGAAACCACCTGTTACAACTACAGGCGTAACCGAGCTACCTCACACTGGTGCTAGCGCTACGGCGCCAATACTGGCGATCGTTGCTGCTGCGTTGACCTACGGTGCAGTGTACTTTGCGCAGCCCCGCAGGCAGTTTGAAGAATAAAGAACTTCGAGCCCACAAAACCACCGACCTACGCCGTATGTATAGCGCGTAGGTCGGTTAGTATCTCAGATGCATATGTTACATATCTATCTACTGAGATACCGTCAACCCCCCTGACAATAGGCAGGACTTGACTTTTGCCATCTACAAGATAGGTTGCGAATACTGGTTCAATAGTACTAGAGAATTGCCCTCCGTTATGTTCGGTGACGTACATTCCTGCAGACACAAGTGCAATATCAAACCTTGGGGGTAATATAAGCCTGTGGGTCCATCTTTTTTCGTCAATAATGCGTAGGGTTTCTGCGATAGTCACAGATATCAGCCCACGCGTTCCTACTTTGCAGGCTCGTGCAGCTAAGCCTAGCTCTGGTGAGTATTCGGCCAGTGTGGTCGCTCGATTATCATCGGATGTTTGTCCGTAGTCATCAAAAATTTCAGCGAATTGATCATATATCCCGCCTTTTTTATAGAGTAAATTAACTACTTCCGGAGACTCGATAGCCGGATAGGTCTCATGTGGTGGCTTCTGTGCTGGCATAAGATTTGAGGTTACATTGCTCTACGCGACAATATCGTCGCGTTTAATCGGCATACTCATGCAGCGTGGGCCACCGCGTCCGCGGCCCAACTCGGCTCCAGGGACTGTGATTACTTCGATGCCTGCATCTTCCATTGCTCTATTTGTAACATAGTTACGATCGTAGGTAACAACTGTGCCGGGTGCAATTGCTAGTGTGTTAGAACCATCGTTCCATTGTTCGCGTGCAGCTGCAATAGGGTCTCCGTTGCCACACTCTATGAATTTGGCATCTTCGAGACCAAGTGAATCCATGAGAACTGAGCGCAAGTCACTGGCATGTTGTATAAATATTGGTGCTTCTACATCTTCGGGCTTGTCTAGTACATATACGCTCATTTCGTGTTTCCCGCGCAGAATTTCTGGGTGGATTGAAAATTTATCATGATCAATCATTGTGAATACTGTATCTAGATGCATAAACGCATGAGAGTCAGGTATCTGAACAGCTATTACTCTTTCGAACGTCGAGCCATCAAACAATGCCCGGGCAGTTAACTCGATGGCCTCGGCTGAAGTCCGTTGACTGACGCCAATGGCTGCAACTCGTTCGCTTAGTACGAGTTCATCGCCTCCCTCCATTGAGTAGTTGTTGTTACGGTCGTACCATGTTGGTACATTGTTATCGCGAAGGTCAGGATGGAACTCTAGAATATACTTAGCAAAAAGTGACTCTCTACGTCGAGCCTCATAACGCATTCGATTAACAGTCACTCCGTCGCCAATAGCTGCCGCCGGATCGCGCGTGAAGTATAGATTTGGCATAGGCGCCATATGAAATGGAGACACTTCACTGCTCGACATGGAAGATAGCTTAAAGCCTTCACTGGAGCCAGGTACTTCATCTCTGCGAACGCCTGACATAATCTTTCGGACCATAGATAGGGTTGGCATCTCGCCTAGGTAGTCCATAAGTGGATCGTGTGAGCGAGGGTCAATACTAGATTCGTCTATCATTTCCTGCATAAAGCTTTCGCGAACTACCGGGTCTTCGAGTGCTCCTGTAGTAAGTGCATCAAGATATAGTACCTGCGCACCACGACTTCGAAGAATCTCTGCAAAATAATCATGCTCTCGTTGGGCAACTTCTAGGTACGGAATATCGTCAAATAACAAGTGGGTCATTGTATCTGGCGTGATGTTTTCGAGTTCACCGCCTGGTCGATGAAGAACGACTGTTCGTAGCCGGCCTATTTCAGAGTTGATTCGTACGGGTGATGTTTTTTGTGACATTATAGCTCCTATAAATTATGATGCTACTCTTTCCAGAGAGCCTTGCTAGAGTAGATGCGCTCATATTTTTTCCAATAATGTACGCACATCACATTTTGCATTTCCACCTCTTTATGCTCTTAGGTAAAGTACGAACCCTTTTGAAAAATCATATCAGGAAACAGTGGATATGTAAATGATTTTTATAGATAAGACCTTGTAGAAATTGTATTCTTGTGATAGACTTTCGGTATGAACATAGTTAACAGTGGTGAAAAAGAGCGTCGTCGACCTTGCCTATGAGGGTCGTGCTGTCATTGCTACATAGTTAACACAACAACTCGACCCTCGGCAAACGAGGGATTTTTAATATAAAGGAGTAAATGAGTGAAGAATAAAGAAACCAACTACACCAAAGTATCGTCTCATGAAGCACGTCGTGGGTCTTTTGACACTTGCCTTCTGCTTTATTCTGGTGGACTTGACACCTCTGTTATTTTGAAGTGGATACAAGAGCAATATACCTGTAAGGTTATCACTCTAACAATAGATATTGGCCAAGAAGTTGACGACCTGCAGGCTATCGAGCAGAAAGCAAAGAAGCTCGGTGCTGCTAAAACTATAACCTACGATGCCCGCGCTGAATTTGCCGACCTACTGCTTTCAGAAGCAATAAAGGCGAATGCGGACTATCAGGGGGGCTATGCGCTCAGTACGCCACTCGGTCGTGTTATTATCTCTCAGCTTGCGGTTAAATTTGCAAAAGAAAACAATTGCCAGGTAATAGCACATGGTGCTACCGGCAAAGGCAATGATCAGGTACGATTTGAGTCGTATATTACAACGCTGGATCCAAGTCTAAAAATACTCGCGCCCGTGCGTGAATGGAGCATGGGGCGTGAGGAGGAACTTGCCTATGCAGAGGAGCATGGTATTCCAGTATCTCAAACGGTTGATTCACCATATTCTAAGGACGAGAATATGTGGGGTATTACCAGCGAAGGTGCCGAGATTGAACACCCAAACCTTGTTCCGAAACTTGGTAAAATATTGAGCTGGTGTACGCCTATTGGGAAAACACCAGATACTCCAGAGCGCATCAACCTTCATTTTGAAGCGGGTGTGCCTACGGCGTTTAATGGTAAAGTCGCCTCACTCCAGAAGATTATCGAACTTAGTAATGCCATTGGTGCAAAGCATGGCGTAGGTGTGGTAAATCTGATTGAAGATAGATTAGTTGGCCTAAAAGTGCGCGGTATTTATGAAAATCCAGGCGCATCCATACTGATAGCGGCTCACGAGAAGTTAGAGCAGCTAGTTTCAACTCGAACTGAAAATGAGCTAAAAGAACTGATGGATACCAAGTGGGCTTATATGGTGTATGCGGCGCAATGGTATGAGCCGGCACTTGGTCATGTGCGCAGCTATATTAATCACCAGAATGAAAAAGTGACTGGTGATGTAACGGTTGAATTGTTCAAAGGTAACATAACAGTTGTTAGCCTTGACTCACCACATACGCTTTTTGATCATAAACTTGCAACGTTCAACGCTGATATGTCATTCAACCAAAACGCATCAGCTGGTTTCATAGAGATTTACACATTGTCACAAAAGACAGCACATGGAGTATTTGACTATGGCAACCAGTAAGTTGTGGCAGGCAGCAGCTTCCGACGCATTGCACCCTTCTATAGAACGCTATACGGTCGGCGATGATCAGCTTCTCGATCAACAGCTTCTCGGCTATGACATCATGGCAACGAAAGCACATGCACACATGCTT
>JAGOVX010000015.1 GCA_018060465.1 Candidatus Saccharimonadota bacterium
CTTGCGACACAATGCAATGATCTTGCGCTGCACGACTGGCACCACTTCTGCGCCTGCTTCAACCGCCAAATCACCCCGCGCTACCATAACTCCATCACTCGCCTCTACAATTGCTTCGAGATTTTCTGGCTCAATCGCCATCTTTGTCTCGATTTTGGCAATTATATGCGCTTTTGAATCGCCTGCAATTAAAAGTTGACGTAAGTTATTTATATCCTCAGCCGATTGTACAAAACTGAGCGCAACGTAATCTATGTCTTTTTTGGTACCAAATTCAACATCGTGTTCGTCTTTTTCAGTAATAATATCACCTCGAAAATCAGTTTCAGGGAGGTTTATGCCTTTACGACTCATCAGTACACCTTCGTTTTCAACACGAACACGCACGGCCGTTTCAGACACAATTTCTTCTACTACTGTGCGAACCTTGCCATCAAAAATATACAGCGGCTCGCCTGTTTTTACCTTTTGCGCAAGGTTGTATTGCACAGGTACCGTCAGGCTTCCATCATGTTCAACAATGCTCGCGTCAAGCACCAACTGATCGCCCGTATGAACCGGCAAAGAATCGACTGATAAATCACCCAAACGAATTTTTGGACCCTGTAAATCTTGCAAAATAGCTACTGGTTTGCCGGCAGCCATGCTTGCCTGACGAATCCAGCCAATATGTAGATCAGCCGCATCGAATGATTCATGACTAAAATTTAGACGAAACCCATTTACGCCGGCCTGTACCATAGCCTCTATCTGCTGATAACTTGCCACGGCAGGTCCTACCGTCGCCAAAATCTTGGTACGCTTGAAAATAACGCTCATTGTTTTTAGTATAGCAAACTAGTCACCAAAACTCTTACGGTAATCCCAATGACCAGAACCACCAGTCTTGTATGTCCAGTAACACCAGGCGACGGTCGATTCATATGCCGCTATCTGCAAGTTTGCATATTCGGCTGCGCGCTCGATCGAAACACCATAGGGCAGTGCGGCGCTCCATTCTCCTACCATGACTGGTTGAAAGATTGCCATTATTTTTAGTCGCCACTTACTACGTCGTACCATGCCTAAATGCTGCGCTAAATTGCGCCGTTTGTTGCGCGCACCAAACACGTAGTATACGTGCATGTCCATCACAACTGGAAATTCGCGCTGACGAAACCAACCAAATGTATTAAGCAAGAGCCAAGGTCTATAGGCATCGGAAAAAACAATGTGCGTCCCCGGCCGAGCTACTTTTACAACTGCCCGGTATGCACGGCGATAAAACCAAGCTAGTCGTACACCGAAGCGCCCTCCCAATGGTTCATTTAATAGCTCGATGCCCCATACTGTCTTTGAGGTACGATAGCGCCTTGCAATCGCCTCGAGCGCTGCAATCGTCTTTTCCTGTGATTCGGTATCTGTTAGCCAATTCGCCACCCGGACTGCTCCACCATTGTGATGCTGATGGTTATGCGCACCAGGTGCACCGTGCAAATCTATCAGCACCTGAAGCCCATATTTTTTTGCAACACGTACCAACCAATCCAACCGATCAATCGAACCTACAAAGTCTGGGTCATCGCCAAATATCCAGTAGCCTACTGGCACACGCAGTAGCTGAAATTTTTGACTCGCTATCCACGCTATATCTTGTTCGGTAATAAATGTTTCTTGATGTTGACGAATACGTGCACGTCCGCCTTTTTCCGCGGTCAGTTCACGTTCGGTTGTTGCAGCCGTGCCTTGAAATAGTGTTGGCGTAATCCATCGCTCCAACACCAGCCACCCGCCAAGGTTGATACCCTTTAGCGCTGTCATAGTGTGTTTAGTATAGCCTATCCTACGGCTGTACCAAATAGGACACCGACATAGTAGGTAATAGCCATGGCCGCTAGGCCGCCTACGACTACCCGACTAATCGCCCGTGGCTTGTTGGCATTCCCCGCATGTGCACTAATATAGCCTACAGCGAATAAGGCCACCAATACTGCACATGCAGTGGCGGCGATGCGTATAGATGCTGGCGCCAAGATTATTGTCAAAAACGGCACCAATCCACCTGCCGTAAACGCAAACAATGATGCCATAGCTGCTTGCCATGGATTATTGATATCATTTGGATCCAGATTAAAGTGCACATGGAGGTGTGCGCGGAGGGCATCTTTTTTAGTAAGTTCTCGTGCAACCGCATCTGCAGTTTTACGCGTCAAACCGAGCTTCACATATTCGCGGGCTAGCTCGTCGAGTTCGTATTCGGGGTTTTCGCGTAAATCTTCTTTTTCTAATTTTATATAGGCTTTCTCGGCATCACTTTGGCTACTAACGCTCACGTACTCGCCCACTGCCATACTCAATGCACCGGCAATCAAGGCAGCAAGCCCGGCAATGGTAATGGCTTTTGTGTCATTTGATGCACCGGCCACACCCATCACGAGCGCAGATATGCTCACAATGCCATCATTGGCACCGAGCACCGCAGCGCGAAGCCTGTTTAGCATTTGGTTATTGGCCTGGTCGGAAGGCAATTCGTATTTTGTGTTGTCAAATTCTGGCATAGTTTTAGTATAACACTTCCCACTTATGTATACTGGAAAGAAGTGAACCAGGAAAAACCAACAAATACTATTTTTATTTTTGACTTCGATAGCACATTTTGCCAGCTCGAGGCGCTTGATGCATTGGCTCAGATTGTGCTAGCCGATGCGCCGGACCGCACCGAACGAGTCGCTGCTATTGAAGCTATAACCTCTCGGGGAATGAACGGTGAAATCGGCTTTGGCGAATCGTTGCAACAACGCTTTGAACAACTTCACCCCACCAAAAGTCACATCGAAGAATTAATCATTCGTTTAAACGCCGCTATTAGCCCATCGTTCCTAGCGCATAAAGACTTCATTCGCCACCACGCTGAAACTACCTGGATTATTTCAGGTGGGTTCAAAGATCTTATCGTCCCAGTAGTACGTGAGTTTGGTATATATGAAAGTCATGTGCTTGCCAATACGTTTATCTGGAGCAGTGATGGCCAAACGATTACCGGATATGACCACTCAAACCCACTCTCGCAAGACGATGGCAAACTACAGGCAGTCAAAGCACTCAATTTTCCTACCAACGTTCATACAATCATGGTAGGTGATGGCATGACTGATTATTCAATTCGAGAAGAAGGCTTGGTAGATGAGTTTGTCGCGTTTACCGAAACAATCGCACGCGAGCCAGTGATTGCGGTAGCCGATCGAGTGGCGAATTCATTTGACCAACTGCTTCTTGGCGCAGCTCACGCTACTTCAAAGTAAATCCCGCATCAACATAGATGATTTGCCCCGTCATGGCGTCATTTTTCGCCAAGAATACAAAGGCATCAGCCACTTCTTCCTGCGTCACCCATCGTTTTAGATACGTCGAATCAATGAAGCCATCTATCATTTCATCAGACATCGTGTCATAGGTACGAGTTCGCACAAACCCAGGCCCGACGGCATTTACTTGAATCTCGGGTGCGACCATCTTTGCAAATGTTTTCGTAAAGCCATTGACGGCTGCCTTCATAGCGGCATACACTGGGGCACGGCCACCACCTTCCCACCCACGCACCGAACTGGTGTTGAGTATTTTTCCGTAACCTTGCTTCTGCATTATCAATGCAGCCTGCTGCGTACACATAAATACGCTCGTAATATCTGTTTGTATCATTTCCTGAAAATCATCATATGATGCTTCCATAAACGGCCGCTTGTCTGTACCGATGGCTGCATTATTAATCAAGATATCAACAGTTCCAAATGCCTCGACAACTTCTTTAAAAAGCCGTGTTACATCGGCTTGCTTGCTCACATCTGCTTGAACCAAAAGACAATCCGGTGTCAGCTCCTTTATCTTGGCTAGCGTTTCCTCGCCACCTTTTTGATTTTTATTGTAGTTAATAACAACTTTACAACCTTCTTTGGCAAATCGAATGGCAGTAGTTTGCCCAATCCCACTCGAGGAGCCTGTGATCACTACGACTTTATCTTGGAGTTTCATGTCTTTATCATACACCAGTCTTAACCAGCCTGAGATTAGGTACTAAACCAGCCTCGTGTTACTGCCTTTTCGTATGAAACCATTGTGTACCCGCCATATCGACATTCAGTCGCACGACCGTCTTTGTCAAAACTATAGATAATTTCCTCACCTGGCGCACTATATCCACTCGCCTTTTTTATACGCAGCGTCGTATCATCAACTACTTCTAGTTCCTCTGCAGCGTCAAATTCAGCCCATTCTAAAGGGTTAACAGTAAAAAGCTTGTTCCCAACTGCAACAATGTCAATAATACCCCACATTACGTAAAATCGCCCCTCAAACCTTCGTAGTTCATGTGTATGCTGCCTACTCGTATCTGCATCTTGCTGAAATATATCAATAATGTTGATAATCTTTTTGCATACTTGCGATGCATTGCCATCATAGCAGTTTGTTAGTACAGAAACTACCAATTGTTTTTGTGCATCAAATTGTGTATCTGTAATAAACCCAGGGAAACCGCCGCTATGGCCGTACAGTTTCCAGCCATTTCTCGGATAGTGGATCATACCTAGTCCATACTTTTCGCCGTCGTCCTTTGCATCCCAGTATCCATGCTGCATCGTGCGCTTCGAGGCATCTGAAATAAGTGCTGTAGTGCCAATAAAATGTGCTGAGAAATAGCGACATACATCTTCGGCATTACTATAAAATCCTGTAGCCGATGATAACGCTTGGGTATCAATATGTCCAAAAGTCTGTCTTTCGCGTCGATACATCTCGCGGCCATATCCGGTCGCCAGCTTAGTTATTGCAGTATCATCTAGGTCGGGGCCCGTCGATGTTAGACCCAACGTATCAACAATATGCTGCGTTACATAATCTCGATATGAAACACCGCTAACCTTCGCTATGACCATACCAAGAAACCCATACCCGTAGTTGGAATATTTAAACTGAGTATCGGTATCGTACACCAGTTGACTATTGGCCACAAAATCACGCAGTTCGGTTTCATTTGGAAATTCGCGAAGCACTTGCCAATAGTCCGCATCAACTCCGTCTCGCATAACACCCGCCGTGTGATTCATAAGTTGTCGTAGGGTTACACTGGCTACTCGACCATCTACCGACGAAGTAAACCATGGTAGATATTTGCTCACTGCATCGTCTAGGCAAACGTGTCCCGCTTCAACGAGTTGCATAATTGCTGTCGCGGTAAATGTTTTTGAATGTGATGCAATCCGAAATACATTATTTGTTGTGAGTGGTTGATTACTCGCTATAGTTGCCACGCCAAACGCTCGAGAGTATAACAAACTATCTTTATGCAAGATCGCAATTTGCATACCTGGCAATCGTGAGTTAGCGAAATTCGCCTCGAGCCACGTATCTATATATGTTATTGCTGATGTCAGTTTTGTCGGGTTTAGGCTATTCATGGATTCCCTTTCGTGTCACGAATTACAAGTGCTAATAAGTGCTAGAACGATGGTACTGCAAGAGCACGCAGACTTTTTTGCTTGATCATGCGGCTATTGTAGCACTTTGCAAGCTAGCCGACACTTCAACCCTGACCTCAAGAATGACACTGTTTTAGCAAGACACCCGAACCCACGACCTGCGCTGTCTCTTGTTATTTACTAGCTTTCCTACTACTCTTTGTTGCCTTTTGTTTTCCAAGTACCACTTGCGCTACACCGGTCAACAAAAACGGAATACCTGTCAACGAAACAAGCTGCATAGCCACTACTGACGAGCCACCCATAGCATATAGTTGTTCTTCTGAAAAATGAGAATTTGGCATAAATAGTCCAAACGAGATCATCCAGTTGACGATCGCGTACGAGAACACGTAAAAAGATACGAGTAAAACTCCTGTAATAATGAACCATACCCCTGTTTGTTGTCTATCCGTCAGATTCATGCAAACTCCTTTTATTATGCTTTTGCTTTCATTGTATCACGCAGTACAACGACGACCAGGAGCAACAAAGGATGGTCCTTTAACATATACAGTACATCATACATTTAGTTGCTATAAGGTATGAAATTGCAAGTATGCCAGAGCGGAAGGCAATCGCTTTGCTCCCTATTTCCGTTCGGCTAAAGGCTCAACTCAAGTAATCCTCGCCGTTTCACCGGACTGGCAGCAAGAGTTCAGCACTAGGTTAAGAATACAACCGTTGCATTTTCGTGTGTATGCAGAACAACACCATTTGGCGTGATCTTACCCTGTCTCGTTAGAGATATTACAGCGAATTGTGAGAAGTATTTTCTAGATAAAAAAGAAGCCCGAGGTAGATGACTAGCATCGTTCGCGCTTCAATACACTTATGATAGCCAACTATTTAGCGAATGTCAATGATTTCACCGTGACGATTTATAAACTTTATCGCAGCAATTCTTGGTAGTTCTACAAGCTGTGCGGATAGTTCGCGCTGCACGGCCTTATCTGGTATACCTTTCATGCGTCGTGCTGTAAAGACAATTCTGCTAGATTGCCATCCCCCAAGTTTAAGATTAGCCTGATAGCCTTGAGGCTACTAGCGCGTGGCGATTTCATCTCCCACCATTCACCGTCGATGAGAATATCGGGTGTTGACTGGTATTTTGTAGCACTAGGCCTGATAAACTCTACCACGTGGCCTGCATTGGCAAGATGATCTGCCATGCATTGTTCGTGAGGCCAGACATTCAGGCCAGCAATTTTTATTACCTTACCGATCTGTTTTGACATACTGTAGCCTAATTATAACGCAAGAGTCTTCCTCCCTCTGCATTCAATGACGCGGTATGATTGAACGCCGCGAACTGCATGGTGATCCTGGAGGGAAAGAACACATGATGATATAACTTATCACGAGGAATCTGACGCTTCCCCGAAGCGTACCATAGAAAAACACCCACCAAATGGTGAGTGTTTTTCTATGGTGATCCCGAGGGGAATCGAACCCCTGTTGCCAGGATGAAAACCTGGTGTCCTGACCGTTAGACGACGGGACCGTGCATAACAACTCGAGGAATTATAGCAAAAAAATAGCCCTTTGAAAAGGGATACGGAGGATATCAAGAGTACCACAGGGCGTGGCGGGGCCCGAAAAGGCCCCTGCCACACCCCGAACATCAGGTTTTCTCACACCGAAGGCGTGTGTTTAGCCACAACGAGAGACGTGAATTTACGTCCTTGATGTTCCGGAGCATGCATGCCGCCGGAACGCTGTGCTCGGTGCTGAGCCACACAAGTAGCTGCTCGCGCCTTCCATCATCCTTATGGCATGCCATTAGAAGCTTCCGTTGCGCAGCTTCGTCGAGCGGGGATAGATCACCTAGAACCTCCGTAAACAATTTGGCGCATTCATCCGAGACCTTCGGGATTTCCTGATGTGTCGATGCTAGTAGCATCGTATCACCCCTTTCGAGGCGAACGCATACGTTTTTATCCGGACCCGTTCCGGCGTATGATGTTACCCACCTTACACCTACACAGCCGGGGTGTCAAACCTTGCAGCATTCTATAACCGATTACTTTTATGCTATTAAAATGTAGAAATATTCCGCAAGCACACCCCAATACTACTGATAAAACGCTTGTGCTTTCTTGACAAAAGTGATATAAAGTATTGACATTTATTAAAATATGTGATACATTGGACGTAAGCACCTTGTGAGAGGTGGGAGTGTACGCGAGGTGGAGTCGCAGTACGCATATATAATAAGGTATCAATAATGTTACAGATCTGTGAGGAGGTGCTGTAATGAAAGCAAAACTATTTGGGTTCGCTATCGCTTTATTGTCGGTTGCAACCATTGGCATCATGCAATTAAACGCTGATGCTGCACTACCAGGTACAGTTGGCAGCGCGCCACGCTGTACAGTAACTGCCGTTCCGTCACAGGCAACAGCCTTCACGGTAAGCGGCGCAAAAGCAACAGTAAAATTTAACGCAACCGGTGCAAGCAACTGTAAAGTTCGTTTGACTACCGTGTCGTGGTACGCACCGACTATGGATGGTCGTCCTTACGACAAGCAAATTCGCTTTGACAAGCAAACTCTAGTGTTTGGACGTGGTAACAACCAAACTATGGACGTGAAAATGCCTATAAAGAGCACTCCTGCACAGGGTTGCTACTACCAAGTAGACCTAGACTATGGCTACTACCTATCAAGCCCCGTTCTCGCCTATGGCCACGGCACGCTCGACTGTAGTGAAGCACCAAAACCAGCAGCTACCTGTGAAGCACTGACAGTTGCCTCTTTGAACGAAGAAAAGACTCAGTACCGCTTTACAACAACTGCAACCGCGATCAACGGTGCAACCATTAGTGGCTACCGCTACGTTGTGAGTCGTGATACTACGCAAGTGTTTACAAAAACAACTGCGTCTACTAGCAAGACTGATACCCTAGACTACTCACAAGTAACACCTGGAACCTACAAAGTTATGGTATACGTTATGACATCTGTTGGTGAGAAAAGCTGTTCGGCACAATTTACAGTACCGACTCCTACTCAGCACCACCCTGCCGTAGATGTAACCAAGACTGTCAACAATGTAGAGCATGCAACTGTAAAAGTTGGCGAAGCCTACAACTACCAGATTACTGTTCGCAACACTGGTGACATCGCGCTCACTAATGTAGTCGTAACCGACACCCCAGCTGATGCCACAATCCAACTCGTAAGTGGCAACGGTGTAGGCACTATCGCTGGCAACGTCTGGACACACACGATTGCAAGCCTTGCCGTAAATGAATCAAAGACATTTACCTTGACTGCCAAGGTGCTCGCCTACAAAGCCGGCAACCTAGTAAACAATGTATGTGTTGATGCCAAAGAAGTAGTTGGCACAAAAGACGACTGTGATGATGCAGTGGTTGATGTACCTACCCCAAGCAAGCCTGCAGTAGATGTTCAAAAGACTGTCAACAATGTAGAACGCGTAACTGTAAAAGTTGGCGAAGCCTACAACTACCAGATTACTGTTCGCAACACTGGCAATATTGCCCTCACGAACGTTGTTGCAACCGACACTCCAGCCGACGCGACAATCCAGCTCGTAAGTGGCAACGGTGTAGGCACTATCGCTGCTAACACTTGGACATACACTATCCCTACTCTTGCCCTGAATGAGTCAAAGACATTTACCTTGACTGCCAAAGTACTCGCCTACAAAGCTGGTGCACTTGTAAACAACGTATGTGTTGATGCAATGGAAGTACCTGGTACAAAGGACGACTGTGACACTGCAACCGTTGATGTACCTACTCCTGGTAAAATACAGGTTTGTGACCCTGACACCGGCGAGATTATTGAGGTAAACCAAAACGACACAGATGGCTACTTGCCTACCAAAGACAAAGCCTGTGCCGACATGAAAGTTTGTGACACCGACACAAGTAACGTTGTCCATATCAAGGGCGCTGACTACGATGACGATCGTTACACAACTGATCTACGCGAATGTACTGACACACCAGAGGTTACTGAATTACCAGCAACTGGTGCTGCCAACATAGTAGTAAAACTAGCCGGTGCTACCTCGTTAGCAGGCGCTGGTGCATACTACCTCGCAAGTCGCCGTAACCGCGCATAAAGAGACTGACCGCTCGAGCTACAACGTAGAGAGTCTCTGTCTCTCGCGCAAAGTAACCTCCCGAAAATGGGAGGTTACTTTTTTGGTACGCTAAAGCCAAAGGTACTGCCTTGGCCTGGAGTTGATGCAAAAATAATCTTGCCACCATGTCCATCGACAACTTGCTTTGCTAAATACAGCCCCACACCTGTGCCGTCTGGACGTTGCATACGGGCATTGCTAGCGCGAAAAAACTTTTCAAACAATTTGGTTTGTTCATCAAGCGGCACCCCAATACCTTGATCTTTCACAGTAATCTCGATATCGCTCGCTTTTTCTACTAGCGCAACCGTAATAGTAGTTTTCTCGGGGCTATAGTAAATTGCGTTGTCGATAAAATTCATCAGCACTTGGCGAATCTTGCCTTCATCTGCCTGCACTAAAATGGGCGAATCCGGTACAGTTGTTTCAAGCGTCAAGCCGCGCGCGCTGGCATTAACTTTTAGCTGATTCACCTCCTGCTTGACTACCATTGCGAGGTCTACGTCTTTTTTGTCTATCATGAATTTACCCGTTTGGACGCGTGAAACGTTCAAGAAATCACTGATCAATCGCACCATTCGTTCACTGCTCAGAAATGCCTCGGAAAGCAACTTGCGCTGTTCTTTAGTGATCTCGCCAGCATCACCTTCAAGCACCATCGATAAATACCCTTTAATGCTTGTCAGCGGCGTGCGTAATTGATGTGATGCCATGCTCACAAATTCGTTGCGTGCATTGTCGAGCTCACTTGCCTGGTCACTCCCTTGCGAAAATTCGTCGGTAACACTAGCTATTTTTTGTTCAAGCACACTGTTGCGGGCATGTACCGTATGCGTGTTCAGCGCACTTGCCAGTGCATCGGCAAGATCATCGTAACACCCATCAATCAACTGCTGCTGCCACGCATTTAGCCCTCGTTTGCTATTCATGAAAATATAGCCAACCCTTTGATCTGCATGATTGAGCGGCATCACATAGCGAAACTGATAGCTTGTCAGCATCTTGGCTACATGACTTTCTTTGGCAACTTTTCGTATATCAATGATTTTTGTATGCACATCTTGGTCGAGGCTACGAGCTTCTTTCCACGAGATATGAGGCTTGGCAGGTGCGGCCGCATCAACATAGACCGAATCTTCGTCGCTTATATACACCAATACTCCCACGGCATCCATACGCAGTTCGTACTGCATGGCACGCGACACATTGTGCATGCGATCTTCTAGATCACGTTGCGAATGCGTTAAGCCCAATATGCGAGCACGTGCAGCCGTAGTGGTATGCTCGCGCTGGCGCCACATGGTTATTACCACTTGCACTAGCAACATGGCCGCCGCCAAACCCAGTAGTATTTCTTCCATGGCCCTCCCCGCTTGCCTCGTCTCTACTTGTTAGCTATTATAAAGCAAGCATGAGTAAAATAGCTATTATCGAAGATGATCCTGTAATCAACCAGATGTACCGCATGAAATTTGAGGCCGCCGGCTTTGATGTGCAACTCGCCGACAACGGTGCGCGAGGCATAGAACTGATAGAATCATTCCAGCCAGATATCGTACTTCTTGATCTACAAATGCCAGAGAAAGATGGCGTGGAAGTACTAAA
The DNA here is from genome assembly GCA_018060465.1 of Candidatus Saccharimonadota bacterium. Taxonomy (GTDB): domain Bacteria; phylum Patescibacteriota; class Saccharimonadia; order Saccharimonadales; family Saccharimonadaceae; genus UBA1020. Next base: position 11,214 of record JAGOVX010000015.1, read on the forward strand.
ATCCATCCGCCAGTCTGCCACCACAAAAGATACGCCAGTACTCATACTCACCAATTTAGGCGAGGAAGAATCACCAGCCGAATTGCGAGATTTGGGGATTACAGGCTATGTCGTAAAAGCCGACTTCACTCCTAGTCAAGTGGTCGAACGTGTCCATGAAGTATTAGCGCGCTAATGTACCGTAGCTCGAGCAGCACGAATTACATTATCAAATAACGCAGCAACCGTAAGTGGCCCAACACCACCTTTTTCTGGTGTAATCGTGAGGTCTTTACGTGAGCGCACCTCAGCTGCTATATCACCAACTACTTTTCCATGTTCAGCCGATGTGGCAGCATCGACTACCACGGCACCAGGCTGTAGCATGTCACTTGTAATAAGTCCTGGCACGCCTGCGGCCGAGACGATCATGGTATGTCGGCGTAATTGCCCTGGTACATTTTTACTATTTTGGTCTAGCACCGTAACATTGTAGCCATGCTCGCGCCATAGCTTCGCCAGCGGCGCTCCAACCAAACGACCATTACCAACAATGGCAATTTTACGACTTTTCATGTCGATATTGTACCCATTTACTAACCAATCAATCGCCATAGCAGTTGCGGGCGTAAACTGAGAATGTTCAGCCAAGCCATCAACATCTTTCGTAATCGCAACGCAGTTTACAACATCAGTTACATCGAGGGGTTCCCCCACCGGCAATTGCACAATAATACCATGTACTGTCGTATCATTGTTGAGTGTTTCAATCGTTTGCTGTACAGCCGATATATCCGGGCGCACCACCTCTACTTCTACCAGAATATCCTCGCCGTAGCGCTGTTTCATACGAACATACGTATTTATTACTTCATCATCTAGCAGCTGCACGATGGCTAGCTTTGGTAGTGTCGCGTAGGCTTGACGCAAGTTCCGTACTTGGTGCGCCTGCCGTTCTTTTATGTAGTCGGCTAATTCCAAGCCATTTAGTATTCTCATTGATCTTATTTTATCATGGATCGAGCAATTATCAGAGGTCGTATAGCTGCCACAAGATACAGCGAGCCGGTGACGATAATGTACTGATTGGATTTTGCACACGCAGTCTCCAGGGCAGCCTCTATAGTTGGCGCTACTGTTGCATCAAGTCCTTTTTCTAGGCAATGTTGCCGCAACTCTGTCGCGGGCACACTATGTCGATACTTTATATCCTGGCCCACGTTAAACTCTGTGCACACCACCGGTGCACCAAGTGCCGCCAGTTCTTGCACGCATGCCTCTATTTTTGCGAACGGTGCGCTACTGAATCCTGCAACAACTACCATAGACTTCGTGGCCTCTGCAGGCAGCGATGCAAAGAATGCGTGTAATTTTTGAGGGTTGTGAGCCCCGTCAATAATAACGGTTGTTGCCCCAATCATATACCGCTCAAAACGGCCCGGTGGCATTTGCTGCATCACTACGTTCTGTACATCAGGCGAAAGTGCTGGCAGCTGGTCGCGTTCTGACACCACAGCATAGGCCAGGAGTGCTAGCTGCCAATTTGACTGTTGGAATAATGGAAGTGATTGTTCACCTTGAACGGCATGTTGCCAAATAATAGTAGCTTGTTTTGCCATCGCTTCTTGCTGAAAGATAGTTCGTACTGCATGATTCTCCGAGCTTATCACTACTTGGTTGTGCAACTGAATAATACCAGCCTTTTGCAACGCTATCTCTGGTACTGTGGTACCTAGTACCTCTGTGTGATCCAGTCCAATCGGCGTAATCACACACAGCTTATCTGCCCGACTCACAACATTTGTCGCGTCCAGCAGGCCACCAAGTCCTGTTTCGACAACCGCATACTCTACCTTTTCTTTTGCAAACACCCAGTAAGAAAACGCGATTACTAGCTCAAAATATGTCGGCGAAATGTCTGGCCACTGATGCACAAGCTGCTGAAATTCATTCACATATTGTAGGTAACTCGCCTCACTCACTACACGTCCACCTATCTGTGTACGTTCTGCGATCGATTCAATATGCGGCGATACCGTAAGGCCCGTCTTTTTCCCTGCCGCCTCTAGTAAGCCTCGCAAAAAGTACGCCGTGCTGGTTTTACCCGATGTTCCAGCAATATGAATCACGTTGACTGCATTTTGTGGATCGCCCATGCGTCGCAGTAGTTCACGCATTCGATCAAGTGTGTAATGTGCCATCATGGTGGGTGGCGAATACAGCAAAAAGAACGCCTCGGCCTGCTGCAGTGATGCGATGTGGTTCATATACCTAGTATACCCGAGAGGATAGGTGGGTATGCCCTATCCATTGCAACTAAAATTGCAGAGGCTGGCCCTTTAGTAACGCAAAGCCTTTTTGGATAGCCCGAAACTCAATATCATCCAGTCCTTTTGTCTCTGTTGTAGCATTTGATAGTTCGTCCTCTGCAAACCAACCAAACTCAGAGTGGTCTTCTGGCTCTAGTACTATGTCACTGAGCTCATTGACGAAATGGGCGAAATAGATTACTTCTATTGAATGTGAGCCTTTGACGTCATTCATGTACGTGAATACAAAGAATGGATCACCAACCTCGATTTTCATACCCAGCTCCTCATCAACTTCTCGCTTCAGGGCAGTCACTGGTTCTTCGCCAAAATCTATATGTCCGCCAGGTAGTTCATATACGCCAGGCAAAAACCTTTTAGTATCAGCTCTTTTTGGTAGAAAAACTTTCTCAACCCCATCAAATTTTTGATGAATGAATGCACAGACCGTCATAATCTGCTGATGTACTGCTGGCGATTCGCTGTCGTGTGAAATTTTTGTCATAATTTTAGTATATCAATTTGACCAAAAGAGACTACAACTAAAAACAGATACGAATTAGCGCCAGTACAACAATGGTTGTCATATTGGAACTAATTTGTATCTGTTCAGGTAACTATTGTGGAGGGCCAGGTGGGGCTTGGCCACATCCTGCAGCCCCGCGATTTCACTATTGAAAGCATAGCTTTCATCGGAAAGTCACCTTGCGAATTGCCACTGGCAATTCTCACCCACGACACCATGGCGTGTCGTAAGTTCGTGCACAATCTGTGTTTCCCAAGTAAATACCCTCTATCTTTGCAGACAGAGGGTATTTACTTGGAGGGCCAGGTGGGGCTTGAACCCACGACACCCTGCTTAAGAGGCAGGTGCTCTAACCAGCTGAGCTACTGGCCCGTGAATATATACTATACCGAAATGTGCGCCAGTATCTCAACTGGTTAGAGCCAAGTGCTCGATTTATTATGTACAAGGGGCTTTCGCCGCCTGGTACGAGCATGAGCTACTGGCCCGTGAATATATACTATACCGAAATGTGCGCCAGTATCTCAACTGGTTAGAGCCAAGTGCTCGATTTATTATGTACAAGGGGCTTTCGCCGCCTGGTACGAGCATGAGCTACTGGCCCGAAAATACTTCTAGCAGTGTACCAAACAGAGGCGGATTTGTCTAGTAGTCAGTATTTACATCACCCCACATTCAGAGTACTATCGGTACATAACTAACGAGGAGTTTTTGTTATGAGCGAGCAAGCGAAATCACATGGACCAGACTACAACACCAAACCAGCTGGTGTAGAAAAATGGCTAGACCAAACAAGCAAAGGCCTGCCCGTACAAATACCCGAAAACGGTCGCACATGGTTGGCTGATAATTCGTGGTGGCTCGCGCTTATTGGTGGCATTGTATCACTACTGGGAGCATGGGGCATCTGGCAAGCAGCTAATGTATTTGATTACAGTGACTTGCTAGATAGTCGCTTTGGTACCTACACAAACAATATCGGCTTTGCACTCTATATCGGAGTACTCGCACTTTTTATACAAGGCGTGTTGATGCTGATGGCATTCCAAAATCTAAAGTTGTACAAAAAAAGCGGTTGGAACCTGATGTTTTATAGTACGTTTCTTACCGTCCTACTAAGCGTTGCCTACCTTTTTATACCTGGCTACGCGATATCAAGCGTACTCAGTACTTTAGTAGGTGCAGTCCTTGGCTGGTTTGTTCTCTTTCAGATACGTGGTAAATTTACAAAATAGGCTTTTACAGCTGATCTTTTTTGGCGCTTATAAACGCGCTCCACTGACGAACCAGGCGCAAAATTGTTTTTAGCGGCAGCTCGATTAGCATGTCCAGCACTAGGGCAACAAGATTTATCTTTGCATATTTGTCGCTAATATAGCGGCCCACCACTACAAACGGCATATATAGAAAGTCGCGCACAACCGTGACGCCTGTCTGGGTGCTGTCGATAGACTCTAGCTCACGGATCATCCGGCTAAGACGGAAACCGAGGAAACTTGCACCCGATAGGAAGACGAAAAAGACTGATAGATGCACCAGGTCGAAGCTAAAGAATCGCCACAACAACCACGCAACACTACCAAATACCAACATGAAAATAAACCCGTATGCCACGTTGTAGCTCGCACTAAATTGCTGGCTGAGTCGACGTGATAGCTCTAACTTTGGTTCTTTTTCGTAGAGTGCATCGTCAATCTGCTTCACTAGTCGTGCTGTGTTCGCCGCACCAGGCATCATCAACGTTGTGCGCAGCAATACCATATACAGCGGTGGAAATAGCAAGTTGATAAGGAGCGGCGTCCATAGTACCTGTCCTGAAATCACATAATCATATGGAACCTCGATGCCGATACCTATGATAAATTTTGTTATTACTAGAAATATGACGCTGCGAATAATACCGTGATTGACTTTTTTATTGACCGTTCGATAGTCATCACTAATTTGTTTTTCAAATACAACTAAAAACTGATCGCGGTTTTCTAAAAGCTGCGGCAAGCTTGGGTCGGCATCGACCATGTGCTGCAAAACTCGCAGATGTGCACTGCGTCGATCGACCAAGTGATACAATTTTTCTGTTACCGCCGAGGTAAACAATTCGTCAATCTGTTTATTTGTCTGTATGTACTGTGTCAGTTGCTTTGGCGACTGCTGATACCGCCTTAAAAGCCCTAGCCGAATAACGGCCTCATCCGACTTTAGCAATGTCCGGTGAATCGCGACGTACAGTGCAGTTTCAACATTCCCCGCCTTGCTCCCCAGTAATTTCTGAATGTCTAATGTTTCTAAAAAGTAGGTATGCGCAAACTGAGTCAGCGTCTGCAAGTAGCTTGCATCGTGCAAAAGCCAGTCGATCTCTACGGCCAATAGCTCGTAGCTCCACTGTTCAATTTGGCTAGTCGTAAGCCCCTTGGCTTTTTCCAACCGTTCATACACGTCGTAGTATGCCGTTGCCAGGTCGCTAATAGACTGCATCGTTATTTCAGATACAGAATCGTTTGCAACGTATCCTGCCTGAGTAAGCTCGATCAAAAGCTCCTCACCACTGGTATCTAGGCGTTTTTTATCACGCAGCATAAATAGTCGTTTGAAAAAACGACGAACCGCACGCTGCAACAGTACGTGTTCTTCGGTGTACTCGGCGGCATTACGTAATTGTTCATAGGCAGCCGTAATAGTAGCTCCTGCGCCGACCACGTGTACTTTTTGGTCATCGACATTTTGCTGAGCTTTGGCGGTACTTTGAGCGTGCGCATGAGCAAGAGCCCCTGCAAACTGACTTCCAATGGTGTTGAGTTGTGTCATAAACAAATTCTGGTACACGGTAATTGAAGAAGTCAAAAATTCAATTGACAGTTGTTATTCGGCTAATAGAGAATATTCGTAAACTTTTCGCTCGACAAGGCTGTCTGAACTTTTTAGGTCTTCTGGGTCGATGAAAAGTGTTTCATCTCCATCTTCACCAGCTACAAAAATCATATTCTCTGGTTTGACTTGAAATATCATGCAAACTTGCCATACATTAGCATGTTCTAAGAACGACGGCTCCTCGACATGAATGACTTTGTAAGTAAAATCGCCAGTTAGGCCAACTTCTTCATGCAACTCTCTAGCAACAGCATCTTTAATGCTTTCGTCATGGTCCATGCCGCCGCCAGGCAGGTCCCACCAAGTGCGCCCGGATTCTTTCACGACCAAAACTTTACCGCTCTCATCTTTAATGAGTGATTTCATGGAGATACGAAAGAGGTAGTCGTTTTTGCGGTTGAGATGGTGCTGGTCTATTACACCATGAGGAAATTTACTTGAACTCATGCCGCTATTTCTAAAATCTCTTTGAAATCATTGACGATATGGGTAGGTGAGTACGACTTCAAGCTCTCTAGGTCGTAAAACTTCTGATGCTCATCTGGGTAAAACAATATTGAATCAACACCAGCATTCTTCGCCGCACCTAAGTCTTTATCTGAATCACCAATCATAACTGCATATTCTTTATCTCCGCCAAGCTGTTTTAATGCTAGCTCTAGAGGTTCAGGGTGCGGCTTGTGATTAGTTGTGTCATCACCCGCAACTATCGTACTAAAAAGTTGTTTAATGCCGTACTTTTCAAGTAGATGAACGACGTTCTCGTGTGTTGATGTGGTAATCAGTGCTAACTTATGTCCACGTTCATGAAGCTTCTCTAGTACAAATAATGCGTCCGGATAAAGCTCAACATTCGGCAAGTTTCGCTTTGCAATCGTGTCAGCTTGCAGCATTGCAGCGTCAATGTCTTCTACGCCCCAGTCAACCATCTGCTTAGATAGTAGACCAAAGCCAGCAGCAATTTCTTGGTCAGTTTTAATGATACTTCTGTCATCTAGGACTTTCCTATAGGCAAGCAGCCAGATGTCTAGTGTGCGGGCAAGGTTGCCGTCCCAGTCTAGAAGTATGTACTTATATTTCATAATTTATCATTACTTCCTATTAACAGTCACTTCACTAACTTCCATATTCTTCGGTAGGTCGAGAATGTTTTTTACAAATGTAGCTACGTCTTCTGGCTGCATCCATGATTCATCAGTTGGATTTTCGCCTGTTTTCTTAAAAAATCCTGTTTGCATACCGCCAGGGCAAAAGCTGATGACTCTACATTTGGTGCTTTTAAGCTCTTCTTGGAGTGCTTTTGTATAG
>JAGOVX010000054.1 GCA_018060465.1 Candidatus Saccharimonadota bacterium
GTTGTATTCTAGTAGCAGATGGCCACCTTCGGTTCTCATAAAATCGTTGTCTAGCTTTCCGTTTATGATCACGCCGGTGCCGACGCCAGTGCTAATAGTGACGTACAATGCGCGCGCAGGAATCTTTTTCATAGATCGTACTTCGCCGAGGCCGCCTAGATTTGCATCATTGCCAGCTATAATCTCGGTGTTGGGAAAATGGTCGCGTAGCGCGTCTACTGGGTTGAAATGTCGCCAGGTTAAATGAGAGAACCTATCAACTTCGTATCCAAATGGTCGTACTTTTGTAATGTCGGGCAGCGCAAGGCAAATAATTTCTGGTTTTGAACCCGCAAGCATGCTGTGAATAGCTTCGGTTAATTGGGTAATATATTCGGTGCTAGACGAAGGAGTAGGGAATTTTACGGAATCTTTCACTGTCCCGTCTTGGCCAAACACAGCAACAAGTGTTTTTGTGCCTCCAGTGTCAACCGCTACCAACATAATGGTAGTAGTGTAGCATAGTTTGATAGGCTTGTGCTAAAGATAAAAATCTAGTATAATAACATTCAAGCAATTTGAAAGTGGAGTACATATCAATCATGCGAGAACGAACAAAGCACCAGGGTGGTTCATTACTAGGATACGTAACAGTAGCAATTTTGTTGGCTGGCCTATTGGTTGGCGGGTTGTATTGGGTACAACGATATAATAAAACGAGCAAAAATGGCACAACGGTTGCGGTTGCTACACACAAAGATACTGCAAAAAATACAACACCAGTTACAGATGAAAAAACCGCTGATAACCGCGATACATCGAATGGATCAACTACGACAGACACACCGGCAGTGAGTAAAAGTGATGATAAAAAAGCAACATCACCATCAACGCCTGCTCCAAGCACTACATCTACAGAAGATGATGAATCGAATGACGGCCAGGTAGGTACTAGTCCTGCTGTTGAAGCGTTGCCAGCCACAGGCCCAACGGCAGTTGGTGTGCAAGGCCTTGCGTTGGGGTTGCTAGCGTTTTCTGTCGCAGCCTACGTAAAGAGTCGACGCCTAGACTTCTAGAGTAAACTAGGGTACAATAAGATTAATCTAAAAACAGTTGGTTTTTTACATGCGGCTGTTTTAGAAATATCAAATTTAATGAATTAAGGAGTCTTTTTAGCCTTATGGCAACAAAAGCCCCAGTAACAATGGATGACCTGCTCGCACTAGAAAGCAGTGTTAAGCAAATAGTTGCAGGTGAAACAGTCAATGGCACTGTATTGAGCCTGAAGAAACATGAAGTATTAATAGACCTAGGTCCACAAGGCGTTGGTGTAGTGCCACGTCGTGAAGTAGGATTTTCACGTGCACTTGCGGTTGGCGATGAAGTAACCGCCAGCATAGTCGATGTTGAACTAGACAACGGCTGTAGCTTGTTGAGCTTGCGAAAAGCAGCCAAAGAGCGCGGATGGGAAGAAGTAGTCGCAAAGCAAGAGGCTGGGGAAGCTATTACTATTTCTCCCTACGATGCAAACCGAGGTGGATTACTAGTTGAATTTGAAGGTGTTCGAGGCTTTTTGCCGGTAAGTCAATTATCTGCAGAGCACTACCCACGTGTTGGCAGTAGCGACAAAGATGAGATTTTGCAGCGCTTGAACAACCTAGTTGGAAAAGATCTAACTGTACGAATTTTAGACGTTGACCGCAAGGCAAACAAGCTGATCTTTAGTGAAAAAGAAGCAGTCAAGGAAGGCCTAAGCGAGCGACTTGAGAAGCTGAAAGTAGGCGACACAGTAACCGGAGTTGTAACTGGCGTTGTAGACTACGGTGTATTTGTGAACGTAGAAGGCATTGAGGGATTGATTCACATTTCAGAAATTAGCTGGGAACGTGTAAACAACCCAAGTGACTACGTAAAAGTAGGCGCAAATGTAGAGGCAAAGATCATTTCTATCGATAAAGATCGTTTGAGCCTAAGCATGAAGCAGCTTACCAAAGACCCATGGCTTGATGAAGTTGAGAAAATGACTCCAGGAACTGAGCTAGAAGGTACCGTAACGCGTATAACGCCATTTGGTGCATTTGTGCAAATAAGCCCTGCTGTTGAAGCATTGGTGCATATTTCTGAACTTGGTAGCGGCGAAGGTGTTGACCCTGAAAAAGTATTTACCTTGAATGAGCGTAAAAACTTCGTTGTACTAGAAGTTGATAAAGATAACCGCAAGATTTCTTTGAGCCTGCCGGGCAACAAGAAGAAAAAGTAATGAATAGCTAGATAACGTCGGTTGCTCCCAGAAGGAACAAGCGACAGAAGGGAGCAGCGTTGTAATGACAGACGACACGGAAAAAGTGGTAGTGATCGCCGACTCTATTACGGTTGGTGAATTGGCTGAAACACTGAATTTGTCGGTAACGACACTGATCGGCGAGCTTTTCAAAAACGGCATTATTGCCACTATCAACCAAAAGATTGATTTCGAAACAGCAACAATTATTGTTGAAGAATTGGGACTAAGCGATGTACGCCTAGAGAAGAAGGAAACTTCTCAGGTGGCGGCTCGAAAAGAGCATGTATTGACCGATCACGCGGTAGAACGTCCACCAATCGTGGCCGTGATGGGGCATGTCGACCATGGTAAAACGAGCCTACTTGATGCAATTTTGGAAACAAAAACAGTCGATGGTGAAGCTGGGGGTATTACTCAGCACATTAGCGCCTATCAGGTAGAGCGAAACGGTCGCAAAATTACCTTGCTAGATACACCAGGCCACGAAGCATTTGCTGCCTTACGACAGCATGGTGCTACCTTGACTGATGTAGTGATAATTGTTGTGGCGGCTGATGACGGCGTGAAACCACAAACAGTAGAAGCAATTCGATTTGCACGTGAAGCCAATGCAAAGATAGTAGTGGCGATCAACAAGATAGACAAAGACACGGCAAATTCAGCGCTCGTAAAAACACAGCTGGCGAGCGAACATAGTCTAAACCCCGAAGAATGGGGCGGCGATACGATAATGGTAGAGGTGAGCGCCAAGACTGGCCAGAATTTAGACAAGTTACTAGAGAGCGTGCTGCTAGTGGCCGACATGGAGGAGTTAAAAGCTGATACTGATACGCCGGCGGAAGGCCTAGTGATTGAATCACATATGGAAACTGGTCGTGGATCAGTAGTTGGTTTGTTGGTAGAACATGGTAAATTGCATCCTGGGCACTATTTGGTGGCAGGCACTGCATACGGCAAGGTGCGTACACTTCTCGACTTTAAAGGTGCGCCGATTAAAGAGGCAGGCCCATCTACGCCAGTTACTGTGACTGGGTTTAAGGATTTACCGCAATTTGGTGATAGCTTTAGTCTTGCTAAAAACGAAAAAGAGGCTCGACAGGCAACCGTCGCAGCTCGCCTGGAACGTGAGAAAGAAGCCGCCAGTACGAATGTAACAAGTGCTGACTTGCTAAAAATGATGAATCAACAGCATGAAGCCGAGGAATTCAACGTGATCGTAAAGGCGGATGTGCAAGGTTCATTAACCTCTGTGATAGATAGTTTGCGTTTGATTGAAACTGATGGCAGAGTGAACTTACGCGTCGTGGGGAGTGGTGTAGGTAATATTACCGAGAACGACACACATTTGGCAGCCGATGCACACACAGTTATTTATGGCTTTAACGTAGATTTGCCGCCAGCGGTGAAGCGTCAGGCTGCACGAGATAAAGTGCAGGTGCGACTGTACAAAGTAATTTATGAACTACTCGATGATGCCAAGCGCAGCATGGAAACCTTGCTGGCTCCCGAAGTGGTAGAGACACAGATAGGCAAGCTGACTATAAAGGGTGTATTCCGAACCATGAAAGATGAAATCATTTGTGGTGGTGAAGTAACCAGTGGCAAGGTAATGGCTGGCTTGCGGGCACGAGTGCTGCGTAATAAAGAGCAAGTTGCAGAAGTAGAAGTGAACCACGTGCAGCGTCAGCAGGTAGAGGCAAAGGACGTTTTTGAGGGCGAGATGTGTGGCTTGAGTTTGAAAATTGAGAAAAAAGTACAGATTGAAGAAGGTGACAAGCTAGAATTCTTTACCCGCGAACTAGTAAAGCGCACGTTAAAATAACTACAGAAATACTAAAATATCCGCGAGGTATGGCTAACTCGCGGATATTTTTTGTATCATGGTATGTTGATTCATATGGGATGACGCCAGAGGCAATCATCCATGACAGGCGTACAATGTACGCGTGTAAGGACGAAAGCCTCTGGCGTGCCGTGAAAAACTATGAAATTGTGGGGTGCTCCCGCCCGCAAGGTCGAAACCGTGCGGACGGGAGCGGGGATGACTACTTGATCTGCTTGCCGGTCAAGCCGGCAACGATCGGGTAATCATCCTGCAGGACGATGCCGGTCCCCAGTTGGGGAACGCCATCGCCGTTGATGGGGGCGAGGATGACCTCAACCCCATCAACCGGACATCCGTCCGCATTGACGACGTTTTTACACGTCTTGACGCGGACGACTGGAACGTTGACATCGATGCCCGCAGCTTCGCGGGCATCAGCCGCCGACATGTCATCCTGTCCGAAGACAAGAATAACACGTACATCCCAGTAGTTACCCGAAGGTGACTGCTGGGCTGCCCAGCCTTCGACATCCGCCCATGACCAACCGAGCG
>JAGOVX010000016.1 GCA_018060465.1 Candidatus Saccharimonadota bacterium
CCTCTATACGATACAACGCGAGCAGGGCAAGATCGATGGTCTAACCATAACCATGGTAGGTGATTTACAACATGGTCGAACCGTTCACTCACTCGCTAAATTGTTGCAAAATTTCGATGTAACACTTCGTGCTGTTGCTCCGAAGATCTTGCAGCAACCTACTGAATACGGCGACGTACCACATGTCGAAACGCTTGAAAGTGTTATTGAAGATACAGATATTCTATACGTGACCCGAGTGCAAAAAGAACGCTTTGACAGCCTCGAAGCCTACGAGGCGGTGCAGGGAAGCTACGTGATAGATGCAACGATAGCAAATCAAATGAAAGAAACAGCCTCGATCATGCATCCGCTACCACGAGTTGGAGAAATTCACGCCGATGTCGATAGCAACCCGCGCGCCGCATACTTTCGCCAAATGCAAAATGGTATGTTTATGCGCATGGCACTGCTCGCGCATGTACTAAGTAAGGATTAGCGAGAAGTATCCGGCGGCATGAAGGCAGCTCGCATACGTGAATATGCATGCCGATAAGCTCGTGCACTATCATAGTCTTTTGGAGCGAAGCTTTCCATAGCATCTTTGAAGCCAACCAATGCAGCTGCAACTAGCTTCGACGTAAAGTTTCTCCCCACAAGACTCTCGTCATCCATACATACCGATCCGCCAACTGCTTCGCGTGCCATATCAATAATCTTGTCTGCAACATCTGGTGCAACACCATCGGTATTACGCAGTGTAGCCGATAAATCATCAAAAATCTCTCTTTGCGTGCGGTACGCCGATATTTTATCCATCATAATATTATACTACATATGATGCCACTTTGTCAATTGGCATCTTCTTGCTACAATAGAGTAAATGTATAAAGATTCCATAGCAGCTATTACTGCAGCAACAACTATCGTCGTTATCCAAGCCGAAAACCCCGACGGCGACAGCCTAGGAAGCGCACTGGCACTTGAAGAAATTTTGGGCGACCAAAAAAAAGGCGTGCTCCTGTACTGTCCGGTTGAAATTCCAAAATACTTGCGATATGCCAAAGGTTGGGATAGAGTAACGACTGATTTTCCTGCGCATGCCGATATGGCAATTATTGTTGATACCAGCGCCGATGTACTCCTCGGCAAAGTGCTCGACACGCCCGGAGTGCGCCACTTTTTGACATCGCATCCGGTTGTTGTTATCGACCACCACGTATTGAGTGCGAATACTTTGAGTTTTGAACACATCTTGCTTTCCGAAGAAGCCATTTCAACCAGTGAAGTGATAGTTGGCCTAGCCAAAGATGCCGGCTGGGGAATCAATCAACAAGCCGCCGAAAATTTGCTGCTTGCTCAAATGGCAGATAGCTTAGGGCTTAGTACCCAAGGTGTCACACCCAAAAGCTATCGCATTGCCGCCGAACTCACCGAACTTGGTGCACACGTAGCCACTATCGAAGAACGCCGCCGCGAATTTATGAAAAAAGCACCCGAAATCCTTGCCTACAAAGGCAAGTTACTTGAACGTATCGAATATTTCGTCGACGGCCGGCTTGCGCTCGTACATATTCCATTTGAAGAAATCGAAAAGTACAGCGACAAATACAACCCAAGTGTGCTGGTGCTTGACGAAATGCGATTGGTCGACAATGTCGATGTTGCAGTTGCTATCAAAACCTACCCAGACGGCAAGCTCACCGGCAAACTACGCAGCAATCTGCCGATTAGCGACCAAATCGCCGGCTATTTTGGCGGCGGCGGCCATGCCTATGCAGCAGGCTTTCGTGTGTATGAATCGTACGACCAAGTTGTCCGCGAACTGGTTGATGCAGCAGAAAAAGCACTCGATGGAAATTAATATGGAACCTCTCGAGCGCTATAATTGGGTAGATGGTCGCGATCATCAAGGAGTACCATTAGCATGAAACATGATTCCATTGCCAGGCTTGTTAATGAGCTTTATGAAGCAAAGAACTCAAATCGCGCTGAATGGGCGGATTGGCTTTACACCAACCATGTGTTGGTATGCGCAAAATGGGCAAAGCAGCTCGCTGAAAAATATAAAGGTGATATTGATGTCGCTGTAAGCCTGGCCTTATTGCACGACGTAGCCGATGCTGTTATGCCGCGGCTCAATCCGGAACACGAGGCAAAGAGTCTTGAAATCGCACGTGATTTTCTAATACAAGCTGGCTACGACGCGAAACAAACTGAATCAATGGTGAATGATTCACTCAAAAACCATAGTTGCCATGATGGAATCGTGCCGACAACACTTGAGGGTAAAATTCTTTCAACCGCTGATTCATACGCACACCTTACCACCGATTTTTATCTATTCGCTGCATATGGATTTGCTGCCACGAGAAGCTATGATGACTACAAAGCTTGGCTTAGAAAAAAGGTAGAGCACGATATCCATGAAAAAGTACTATTCGAAGAAGAAAAGGAATACTTGATACCCTATTATAATAAAATCATGGGAATGGCATCACAATGAAACTACACAACACACTTTCTGGGACAATTGAAGACTTCGTACCGCTCGAAGCAGGCAAGGCGAAGCTCTATACGTGTGGGCTTACGGTATATAGCCAGCCCCATATCGGCAACTGGGTAGGGTATGTGTATTGGGATGTGTTGGTGCGCGTGCTCAAAGCCGAAGGCTACAACGTAGAACGAACGCAAAACATCACCGACGTAGGACATTTGGTGAGCGACGACGATAGCGGCGAAGACAAAATGGAAAAGGGCGCTCGGGCTGAAGGCGTTACCGCTTGGGACGTAGCGAAAAAATATGCGAAGGTGGCCGAACACGAAGCCTATGACATGCTAGGGCTTATTCGCCCCGACCATTTAGTCACGGCAACGAGCTGTATAGATAAACAAATTGAATTTGCAAAAATTTTAGACGAAAAAGGTTACTTGTACCGCACCGATGACGGTATGTATTTCGATACCAGCAAGCTAGACGATTACGGCAAGCTGGCCAAACTCGACATAGCCGGCCTTGAAGCCGGTGCGCGGGTAAATATGGCCGGCAAGAAAAACCCCACCGACTTTGCGGTATGGAAATTTAGCCCGAAAGACCAGCAGCGTGATATGGAATGGGTTAGCCCGTGGGGTAAAGGCTTTCCGGGCTGGCATCTGGAATGTAGCGTGATCGCTCGCGAAACATTGGGTGACCAAATTGACATCCACACCGGCGGCATCGACCACATACCCGTGCATCATACCAACGAAATTGCCCAAACCGAAAGTGTCACCGGCAAACCGTTTGCCACGTACTGGCTACACAACAACCATATTAAAGTTGATGGCACCAAAATCTCAAAAAGCCTTGGCAATATCTACACATTGCAAGATGTTGTTGACCATGGCTACACAATGGATGATTTCAAACTAATGGTGCTATCAAAACATTACCGTACCGAAGGCAACTTTACATGGGACATTCTACAGGCCGCAGCGCAACGATTAAAAAACTGGAAGAATACCGCCGTACTGCGCCACCAGCAAAATGCGCAATCGACACCTACTACCAATTCAGATGACAAATGGCTAGACAAAAGCCTGCGCGCTATCACACTGGCACTGACTAATGACATAAACACACCCAGTGCACTTGCTACCATTGACGAACTACTAGGCGGCATCCACGAGAACCCCGCTATCGCTCCTCAGCACGACATCCTAAAACTGCTTGAATCTATCGACTCCTTACTGGGGCTACAGCTCGTTGCAACAACACCAGATATTAGTGACGCTGCAAAGCTACAGATTGAAAAGCGAGAAGCAGCACGCGCCAATAAAGATTGGCACACGTCCGACGAACTTCGCAGCGCCTTAGTCGATCTAAAGATTGAAGTACTTGATACTCCCCACGGCACCACGTGGCAATACTTGTAGCTAGTTTTTCGCAATAAGTTTTTTGATGGTTTTTGATACGCTCGTATCTTCAGAGCCTTTTACGCGACTATTCCGCTCGATATAGGCATCAAATAAGATTTTTATACATCCAGCAATTGGTATAGATACGATACCACCAGCCAAGCCAAATACATACAGTCCTATCGTAACCGAACCAAGGATAGCGAGTGGGGTAAGGTCATTACGTTTTGACTGAATTGTTGGTGATATGTAATTGTTTTCAATCTGCTGATATACAACAAAATACACCAAGTATGTAATGGCTGCACCGATTGAATTAAAGACAAGCAGCGTAGCCACTATCAGGCCACCTATCATGGCACCAAACATAGGAATAAGTGACATTATAAACGTAATCACGGCCGTTGGCACAGCCAGGTTTGCAGGCACAGGGCTAAATATCAAGCTTAGAATAAATACAGTCAGCCCTGCGAATGCTGCGCCTATTGCTGAAACGGTCAACTGGCCAGTCACATAGCCCGTAACCACGCCATGCATTCGTTGTACAATCTGGCGATGATGATGCATTTTTTCTTTGTCGTGGTACAAACTCCACAACTTCTTCATCCATGCCGGACCTTCAATTTGCATAAGGAATGACAATACAAGCACAAGGAATGACGCGGTAAGCACAGAAAATAGCGACCCTATGCTAGCCAATATGTTTTCTCCCACGTTTGTAGCCCATGTCGATGCATTGTCTTTCATTGCTTTCATTGCTTGGTCGACTTGTGGTTGCAAATTATACTGGTCGATAACAGTGTTGAGACCCTGCCACTGAGTGCGTGCAGTGTCTACAAGCGATGGTACCGTTTGCACAAATTTGGCTGTTTGCTGCACGATAGGAGGAATAGCTAATGTTAGAAATGTACCAAGAAGCGCCACAACTACCAAGTAAGCGATCGCAGTACTAGCAACTCGGCTTTTACTTGGCAATTTTTGCGCAAGCCAACTAACGGGCGCATTCAGGGCTAGTGCCAAGAACAAGGCCGTACCCAATATCATTAGTGCAGTTCGAGCGCTAAAGATCGCATAGCCCAGTAGCGATAGGCCAGTAACAACCAGCCAAAAGCGAATAAATGTTTTTGTACCAATTTCTACGAATACTTTCATACAACTATTGTAGCACTCGATCACACTATCGCTACTACTTTGATAAAATTTACTAGACAATGTATAGTCTATAGTATGAAAGCGGTTGGTACTTTGGATGCTGCAACAGATATACTTGGCGATAAATGGACACCAAAGCTGCTTCGATTTTTTACCGATCACGATACGGTACGATTTTGCCAGCTACAAGATTTGGCGGGCGATATTAACCCACGTACACTATCTGCTCGTTTGGTAAAGCTTGAACGTGCGGGTATCGTGGCAAAGCAGCCCACCTCGGCTAGCCGTTGTGAATACAGGCTTACGCAAAAAGGCAAAGATTTGCTACCTGTACTGAATCAGATGCATGAATGGTCAAAAAAATACACTTCAGCTTAATTTCAGATGAACAAGATATTATATAGTTACCTATGAGAATACTAGTAATAGAAGATGAACATAAAATAGCGCGTGCAATAAAACGAGCACTCGAGCTAGAACACTATGCAGTCGACATTTGTTTCGATGGCGACGAAGGCTACGC
Source organism: Candidatus Saccharimonadota bacterium (assembly GCA_018060465.1). GTDB lineage: Bacteria > Patescibacteriota > Saccharimonadia > Saccharimonadales > Saccharimonadaceae > UBA1020. Next base: position 5,552 of record JAGOVX010000016.1, read on the forward strand.
TATGGCAACCACAGAACCGTATGACGCGGCTATCATTGACCGTATGTTGCCGGGTGAATATGATGGGCTGGCGATCGTTCGAGAAATGAGGAAAGAGCGCATTCACACTCCCGTATTGCTGCTCACTGCAATGGTGCGTACTGAGGACAAAATAAACGGCCTGGATAGTGGGGCAGATGATTACTTGGCAAAACCTTTTGCACTCGAGGAATTGCTAGCACGCGTACGGGCACTTCTCCGCCGCCCAAGTGAACAACAGTCGGCCATACTAACAGCTGGCGATCTTTCGCTCGATACAATCACGTACCGAGTTGAACGCGCCGGTAGCCATATTTCCTTGACGTCAAAAGAATTTGCGCTGCTTGAATACTTGCTGCGAAATCAAGGCCGACCAATCTCAAAAGATATGATTATTGCCCACGTATGGGACTACGATGCAGACATTCTGCCCAATACCGTAGAGGTATATATGCGCTATTTGCGCAAGAAAATTGACGCACCGTTTACTAAGCCCTTGCTTCACACTATGCGCGGCTTTGGGTACAAACTAGAGGCCTAATACTATGCTACGTATCTTTGAGTCCGCCACCCTAAAACTAACCGGCTGGTACCTTTTGATTTTGATGGTTATTACTTCGCTGTTTAGTGTGGTTATCTACCAGCTTGCAACGCAAGAGCTCAATGGCAGGCTAGAACGATTAGAGCTTCGACTGGAAGACGATCCAAAGTGGGTGTTGGGCCGACCTGTTTTTAAAAATGCCAGGCTATATCAAGAGCATGAAGCAAATGCTCGAATATTCGTGGGCCTGCTGTATACAAACTTTGTAATTTGGCTCATTGGCGGCGCTGGCAGTTACTGGCTCGCGCGCCTGACATTGCGTCCGATTCAGGATATGCACGAAGCTCAGGGTCGTTTTACAAGCGACGCCAGCCACGAGCTAAAAACCCCACTTGCCGTTATGAAGTCAGAACTCGAACTTGCCCTACGAGATCAAAGCCTCAAGAAAGCCGACTACAAACAAGTGGTCGCCAGCAGCCTAGAGGAAGTCAATAAACTAACCGATTTAACCCAATCCCTTCTGCAAATGTCACGGCTAGACCATGCCAAGATTCAGCTCGATGACACGGTTGATCTGCATGCAGAGGTTTCACATGTTGCGCATTTGCTCGACAAAGACACTCGTATAAAAATAGACGCGCCAAAAAACCTACCAACAGTACAAGGCAACGCCAGTATGCTGCGTGATGTCTGCATGGTTGTTCTTGATAATGCGCTCCGCTACAGCCCGAAAGATTCTACCGTAACGGTTCGGCTGCAAACCGCCAGCAAGGCTATCCGTATCAAGGTTACAAATGCAGGTAACGGCATTATGCCCGATGATTTAGACCATGTATTTGATGCGTTTTACCGTGCAGATACCTCACGTACTTCTGGTCACACGACGAAAAGTTATGGCCTAGGCCTTTCAGTGGCAAAGAAAATCGTTTCATTACATGATGGCACGATTAGCATCTCAAGTCGTCCAGATGGCGACACAAATGTTGTTATACTACTCCCGTTATCTCGGTAATGTTTTGTCTTCAGATTCCTTTCAGCAAGTCGTGGCATAGTTGTAGGTAGGCAGCGCCAACACCTCGTATCGCTGCAGTAAAAAGGAGGATACATGAATACAACGACAACAATTTTGGTCAGCAAAAAGGGCATGAAGGAATTAAAAAAAGCCGTTTCACATCTAACGCGCCAGCGCCAAACTATCATTGGCATGATACGTGAGCTAGATAAAACGGATAGCCATGAACAACGCCTAGAACGTATGGACAAACTTGCCGAGCTTGATACCGTAGAGTCTCAGCTAGCCGACAAGCAATTGCAGCTATCACATGCCAAGCTATTTCCGCGCAAGCGCGATGCCCTGAAGGTTGCACTAGGCTCGGTAGTAGAGCTTATTGATACCCAAGGGCGGCTATTTCGTTACCAGCTAGTTGATAGTATCGAGGCCAACCCAAGTGATGGTCGTATATCTACGCATAGCCCGCTAGGCCAAAGTTTAATAGGCCGCACGATTCAAGATACAATTCGGTGGGGAAGCGGCCTACAGCCCAGGCAGCTGACACTTGTCGCTATTCACTAGTCTCTAGCATCTTGGCCCAAAATTTGGTACAATACGCGAGGTTCTTTCATCAAAAGAGCCTCGTATTTATTGGGACGTGGCCAAGTGGTAAGGCACCTGGTTTTGGTCCAGGCATTCGGGGGTTCGAATCCCTCCGTCCCAGCCATAAAAACAGACTGAGTAGTTGCTCAGTCTGTTTTTATGGCATGTAGTCGAGAACGAACCTCCGATTATTTTTTTGTGTTAGCAAAAGATTCGGGTGGCTCGGCGTAGCGTGGTGTAATAAAATTAGCTTGCTCATTTTGTAAACAAGCGGAGGAGGCTTTAACCGATATCCTTCTGTCCCAGCCAAATTTATCTTGATTTTTTTAATAAAACGTGATATAATACGTATGTTTCGTTGAGAAAACCTCCGAAGCACCTTGACAGAGTGAAGGATTGTTTTTGGGTCTTGCTACAAGTTGCCTACTATGGCGGTTTATAGCAAGGTCCAATCAACTCACAGATAGGAAGAATATGATTATATCCTGCAATTCAGTCATGCTCGAAGTAATCGAGCAAGCAAAGGAGGATGGCGATAATCTATGGAGTGGCAACGGTTTGACCGTTACGCTTACGCTTAGGCTGCGCGCCGTTTCTCGAACTGCGTCACCCTACAAAGTCCAGCTGATCATCACGTCATCAGACAAATGGGTCAATGCAATCCCTGAAGACTGTGATAACCCAGAGGAAGCGATGAGGGCAATATCGCGTACGGCTGCCTTATTGTGGAGGCAGAGGAATACCTTAAGCCGAGGCGATAGCCCGTGGTGGGTGGCTAAACAAGTTACATATGGCTGCTAGGCCACCCACCCACGCTTCCTCTACGCGCCTATCCTACCTTCACTCTGTCATGTTTGACACCTAGTAAACTATACCTTCGGCCGTAGCCATCTGCGACGCGTCAGGAGGGCTTTTTTTATTGTGAAAATTTTGTAATTCAGCAATAGCGCAGGGAACAGGCGCCGTGAGCGGCAATTACCATAAGCACTATCCAAGTGGGCACACAAATGGTATGCTTGGGCGTATGAAGACACGGCAACACGGATCAGCGTTAGTAGTTCTGATGTGCATACTTGTGGTCGCTATCGGTGGGGTGCTTACATGGGTATTCCTGAATACTGTCATGCGACCAGCTGCCGAGACGAAACAAGTCACCACTACAACGCCCGTACCTGTTGAAAAAACACCGCTGCCAGCTACCCCCAAAGAGCCTGATTCGGCCGATACACTATCAAGCCCCGTAAAAGTGCCAAGCGCCGATGGCAACACGTACTTTATGTATGGTGCACCAAAAGGCCAAAACAACACGCGCACAAAACACATTATTATATCGCTTCCAGGCCATGGCACCAAGGCAGATGATGGCTACAAGGCATGGAAAGGACACCTAGAAGATGGCCACTATGCACTCGCAGAGTTTAACTGGTGGCGCGGTACCGGCGAAACAACAGGCGACTACTATAGCCCCGCCGAAATCGTGAAACAGACAAGAGCATTCCTGGCACAGCAACACTATACGAGCAAAGATATTGTGGTACTACATGGTTTTTCGCGTGGGAGCGCCAATACCTATGCGGTCATTGCCCAAGATAGAATAGCGCCAGGACATGTGTTTGATGCAGTCATATCGAATGCAGGCAAGTACCAGGCAGGGTTTCCTTTGGCAACCCCAGCCCCAACCGATGCTCAAATTACTCAGTTTTACACGGCCATACCTTGGGTGCTCGTGTGTGGTGGTCGTGATGAAAACCCACTGCGCGACGGCTGCCCGGGCATGACCGAAACAAAGCAATTCCTGGAAGGTCATGGAGCAAATGTGCTCGCGCTGCTATCAGACCCAGCGATGGGACATGGCGCCTTCCATTTGTCGCCACTGAAACTGCCAAAACAAGCCCTGGCGCGTATTGACAGCGCCGTTCAATAAAACAAACCATCTTTTTGCATCGCCTTTGCTGTGCTAGACTAAGGCATGGTACTTGCCGAGGTTGTTAACCATAACTACCAAAATGCTGACACAGACGATCCTCTGGCATCTTTTACCTGGTGTTTCGACCCAAATGAACATTCAGAAAATGGTTCTACGTTGGTGAAAGCACTTTTGGATAGACGAAAAAATATTGCTCCTGCGACCATACGACGCGGCATGGGAAGGGCAGCGATACTGTGTGGGGTTATGCTGACAGATGAAGTACCTGTGCCGGAACGTGAAGTGTGCGGCCCCGACTTGCTATTTGTTGATGCACTCCATGCCGACATAGATCCAGCCCCAATACCCCTAGCTACTGATCGTCACGATGAACTACGAGACTTTGTCGACAACGACACGCGCGCTGCCGCCGATGAGATTGTAGCAGTGGCGACAGCAGCCGTTGGTGCAAGTGAAGACTCTGCCAAACTACGCGAACATATTACTGGCCTTACGAATGTCGCAATATCTCCCGATATGCCACCCGAAATAGTAGCGGCCTTGCTAATGGCCTATATGGGACACGAGGGCCAAACCAGGATAAATGAAAACCGTGCCTATTTAAGCCATGTTACCGGCACCGCACTGCTGTATGTAAAAGCGTGGGAGCAAATTGCCGAACAAAATCACGCGACGATGCCCGATGAAAAATACTTGCAACAACAAATTGTAGCAAACCTACTGCACGACGTAGTAGAAAACGATATAACGAGAGAAAACGCTGGCTCATCGCAGCTGTATGATCCGAAAACGCATATTACATTTCGACTACTACGCGAGGTATTTAGCCGCTTTGAAACTACCTACGCCCATGACGATACCACAGCTAGCGACCTAGTGCATGACATAAAACGAGTTACAAAAACGCGAGGAATTGACGGCGAAACACTTCCATCAGACCTTTACCAAGCTCAGGCCGTCGAAACCATTCGCTCGGCCATCACAAAGTTCTGTGACACTGTTTTTAATAAGCTAATTGATCCAAAAATTGTTTCCGAATCTAGCATACAACAACAAGAAAAACTTCGAAAAACACACGCTGAATATGACCTAATACTGAAAAAAGCCACTGCCGCACTGGGCACATCCATGAGCGATGCATTTGGAGTACAGTGCGTCAAAATCATCGAGGCAATCGGCGAAAATCCCGAAGAATTTCGAGCTGAAATATTTGGTGAAAAGCCGATTTCTCTTTGGCCATCACGTGTCACCACACCGTCACGCGTAGCCTAGCGGCGATAGACCATTTTTTCAGTAACTATCATATCCATCGGTACATCGGTTGCACTGATGGGTACTTCTGAAACTTTCTGCACTTCAAATGCCAGTCCAATTTTCTTTGTAGTGGGGTGCGCAGCAAAATAGCCATCGTACCACCCGCCGCCCATACCAATGCGATTACAGCTAGTGTCAAATGCCACCACTGGCGCAATCACTATATCAAATGATCCTTTTGGGTGTTTCGCATCGATGTTAAATGGCGACATAACTATTTCTATGTGTGGATATTCGCGCATGATTCGTTGTAGCAACGAAGTAGGGTCGGCCTCGTTCAAGCTTTTTAAGGCGTGATACGTATTGATACGCCGCATGCTCGACCAGTCGATATCATCAAACAAGTTCTGACATATACTCAGAGACGCCAGCCTATGTTCACGAGGAGAGATTGCACTACGACGCTTCGTTGCGTTTGCACGAACCGTACTTTTGCTTTTCATACACTCAGTATACACCCACACTCATTCGTTGTCTGCACGTACCTATAGTAGGTGAGCGAGGGGCAATTCGGGCGCTTCCTCGCTGATGCGTAGTAGCTCATTGTACTTTGCAACGCGATCGCTACGGCTCATAGAACCTGTTTTTATTTGTCCGGCACCCGTACCAACGGCTAGATGTGCGATAAATGTATCCTCTGTTTCACCGCTACGATGCGAAATAATTGTGTTAAATCCAGATTTTTTAGCAAGTTGAATGGCGCGAAGTGTTTCGGTTAGTGTGCCAATTTGATTCACTTTTATCAGTATGGCGTTGCCTGCACGTAGGTCAATGGCTTTTTTTAGCCGTTCTACGTTGGTAACTAGTAGGTCATCACCGACCAGCTGAACGTCCGGAAGTTGGCGCGTTACTGCCTGCCAATTATCCCAATCATCCTCACTCAAGCCATCTTCAATCGAAACCAGGGGATATGTTTTTGTAAAGTTTTTGTACAAGTCAATCATTTCACTTGAACTTAAAATTGTATCCTCGCGTGCCAAGCGGTAATGGCCGTCGGCATATAGCTCTGATGCTGCGACGTCAAGCGCAAACAGCACATCCTTGCCAGGAACATAGCCCGCGGCTCTTGTGGCAATATCCAAAAGCTCCAAAACCTCCTCGTTGTGTTTTACGGCAATCGCAAAGCCGCCTTCATCACCAACTTGTGTCGACAGGCCTTTACTGGCTAGTTCTTTTTGAAGTGCATGAAAAATCTCGCTACCAATTTGCACCACCTCGGCAAACGTATTCGCGCCATTTGGAATAATCATACTTTCCTGAAAGTCTGCACCACCCAGCGCATGTTTGCCTCCGTTCACGATGTTCATCATGGGCATCGGTACACTCATCGGCGGGTTTCCGGCAACATCATTCAGATGACGATACAGCGCAAGGCCACGCTGACTCGCAGCTGCCCGAGCACACGCCAGCGAGACTGCCAGAATTGCATTCGCGCCTAGTCGTGATTTATTAGGGGTACCGTCGAGATCGATCATCATCTGATCTATCTTGAACTGATCGTCTGCGCGTACTCCTATCAATCTAGGCTGTATCTCGTTGTTGACCGAATGAACTGCTGAAAACACTGACTGGCCACCAAAAAGATGCATGTCACCATCCCGTAATTCACACGCCTCGTGGCTTCCGGTCGATGCTCCTGAAGGTACCGCAGCCCGTCCGCGCGCGCCATCTACCAAGTGCACGTCTGCCTCTACCGTGGGGTTACCTCTGGAGTCGAGTATTTGTCTTGCAACTATTGCACGTATTTCCATAGTTTTATCTTCTCATAAAGCTTACGTTTGTGCCATAATATACTTACATATGGCACTAATATATTTTTACACAGCGTCAAAATTGGACACGCAGCAACTAGGCGATGGGCTGTCACGCACAGATCATCGATGGGAATTTGTCGAAGACGACATTAGCCTAGACAATATCAACCCTGATGCAGAAGTCATCTCGGTGTTTGTCAGCTGTAATGTAACACGTCAAATTATTGAGAAATTACCCAAGCTAAAACTTATTGCATGTCGCTCGACAGGGTTCAATAATGTAGACCTCGCAGCTGCCAGCGAACATGGTATCACCGTAGTAAATGTACCTACCTACGGCGAGTCAACCGTAGCTGAATATACGTTTGCACTCTTGATGGCATTGACGAGAAAACTTCCTGAAAGTCTGGGCTTTTTAAACCGAAATATCGATACGTCGCTACTGATGGGCATTGATCTACATCAGAAAACAATTGGCATTATTGGTACTGGGCATATTGGGCAGCACGTAATAAAAATTGCCAAAGGTTTCGAGATGCGAGTAATCGCATACGACCCATTTGAAAAGCCCGAGCTTGCGACCGAGCTTGGATTTGAATATGCGCCCCTAGAAGATTTGCTAAAAAATAGTGACATAGTTTCTTTACATGCACCGCTTACTCCTGCCAATAAGCACTTACTGAATGCCGACCGATTGGCTACCATGAAACCTTCGGCGCTACTCGTTAATACTGCCCGAGGCGAACTCGTTGACATGGAGGCATTAGCTGCTGCACTTGATGCTGGTCAGCTGGCCGGCGCCGCACTAGATGTACTTGAGGGCGAGCAATTGTTCAATATGCACGAGGAAGTAGGATTACTACGCAGCCATACATTACCAATGTCGACAGCCGAATACAGCGTAGCCCTGATGGCACTCAACAAAATGCCGAATGTACTCTTAACTCCGCACAATGCATTCAACACCGATGGCGCGATTGGTCGTATCAATGCAACGACGTGCCAGAACATCATCTCGTTTTGGTACGGTGATATACCAAACCTTGTAAAGCCAGTCACACCAAGCACGGGCAAGCTGCTGCTTGTTCGACATGCCGAGTCAGAATGGAATGTACTAGGTAGATGGACTGGACGAACCAATGTAAACCTCAGTGAAAAGGGCTTTCATGACGCGTCACTTCTTGGCAAGGCAATTGAAAGTGCTGATATTTCCATCGACCAAGCATTTTGCTCAGAACAAGTGCGTACGCTAGAAACCCTTGAAATCATGCTGAGTGCCGCACGACAAAGTGACACCCCTATGGCACGTCGCAGTGCAATAAACGAGCGAGATTACGGCGAATACACTGCGAAAAACAAGTGGGACATGGAAAAAATGGTTGGTGAAGACGAGTTTACTGGCATTCGTCGCGGCTGGGATCATGCCGTACCTGGCGGTGAAACGCTAAAGATGGTGTACGAACGAGTTGTACCATTTTACAACCAAGAAGTAGTGCCGCTACTCAAAGCTGGGAAAAATGTTGCAATGGTTGCTCATGGCAATAGTTTACGAGCACTCATAAAATACATCGAAGATCTATCAGATGAAGCCATAGAAAGCCTCGAGATGCCATTTGGAACTATCCTGGTATATGATGTTGATCCTGATGGCCACAGCCTCGCTAAATCATCACTAACCACCAATACGCCGTCGCCATTTGTGTAGGTATATTTGAAAAAGCATAAGCATCGCGCTATCATAAGAATAGATAGAATATTTTGTGTTTCAAGCGAAAGGTGGGAACATGTACAAGTACCTAAAGTTTTTTGATGAGTTGTCGATCGATGACATTCCTCAGGTTGGCGGCAAAAATGCGTCACTCGGAGAAATGTTTCATCATTTGCGACCCCAAGGCGTAAATCTGCCAAACGGAGTCGCAACCACAGCCGACGCCTACCGCTATTTTCTGCAAGAAGCCGGCCTGAACGAGCAGATTTCACAGTCTCTCGAAGGTCTAGATGTAAGCAATGTTCACGAACTAGCCGCCCGTGGCGCACATATTCGCTCACTTATTAGCCATGCTACGTTGCCTCAAGATTTTGAAGATGAAATAAAGCGCGGCTACCGCGAGCTCAGCGCGCATTGTGGTCATCCACACGGTGAAATGGTAGTAGCAATTCGATCATCAGCTACAGCTGAAGATCTTCCGAATGCCTCTTTTGCTGGCCAACAAGCCACATTTTTGAATATTTCAGGCGAAAACGACGTAGTACGTGCAGTAAAGGAATGTATCGCCAGCTTGTTCACCGATCGCGCCATCGTATATCGCGTAACGAACGGCTTTGACCACATGAAAGTCGCACTTAGTGTTGGTATTCAACAAATGGTGGCAGTACGCAGCGAATGTGCCGGTGTCATGTTTACGATCGACACAGAGTCTGGGTTCAAAAATGCCGTAGTGGTAAGTAGTATCTATGGCTTGGGTGAAAATATTGTACAAGGACACGTTTCACCAGATGAGTTTATTGTATTCAAACCTACCATGGCCATCCTGAAGCACAAGCTCGGCACTAAAAAAATGAAAATGGTACCAAATGGCGCCAATCACACGCGCAATATTGCGGTACACGTAAAAGATCAAGAACGCTTTTCTATTACCGACGACCAAGTTCGCACGTTGGCAGACTGGGGAATGAAAATCGAACAGCACTACGGTCATCCTATGGATATCGAGTGGGCGCTTGATGAAGACGACAAGCAGCTCTACATTGTGCAGGCCCGTGCCGAAACAGTGCAGTCCCGTCGTGACGTCAATCATATAGAAGAATACAAGCTTACCGAGCAAGGCAATGTACTCGTTGTTGGCACGAGTGTTGGTAGTAAAATTGGCCAAGGTAGGGCAAGCAAAATCATGAGTGTCAAAGACATCGACGACTTTAAAGAAGGCGATGTGCTAGTAACTGAAATGACCGACCCAGACTGGGTACCTATCATGAAAATCGCCAGTGCAATCGTCACCGACAAGGGAGGTCGTACCTGCCATGCTGCCATCGTTTCGCGCGAGCTCGGCATTCCATGTGTTGTCGGAACTGGCAATGCATCCGAATGCATAAAAGACGGCCAAGACATTACCGTAAGTTGTGGAAGTAGCGACGAAGGTACTATTTATGAAGGCCTTCTGCACTACGAGGTAGAGAAAACCGACGTAACCGACCTACCACGCCCACACACCAAAATAATGATGAATATTGGCGAGCCAGAACGTGCATTTGCGTACTCGCTGCTACCAAACGACGGTGTAGGGCTGGCACGTGAGGAATTGATAATCGACACTCACATAAAGATTCACCCTATGGCCTTGATACACTTCGATCAAGTAAAAGACAAGGCAGTACGTGCCCAAATCAATACACTAACCAAAGGCTACGAGAACAAGGCGCAGTATTTTGTTGATAAACTTGCCGAAGGAATTAGTATTATTGGTGCAGCCTTTTATCCAAACGACGTCATCATTCGCTTTTCAGATTTTCGCTCAAATGAATACGCCAACCTAATAGGCGGCCAGCAATTTGAGGCTGATGAGCGTAACCCAATGATCGGCTTCCGAGGCGCTGCTCGTTACTACGACCCTCGCTACAAAGAAGGGTTTGCACTCGAATGTCAGGCATTCAAAAAAGTACGCGATGAAATGGGCCTGACAAATATTAAAGGAATGATTCCGTTTTGCCGCACCCTGGAAGAAGCCGACAAAGTACTCGCAATCATGGCTGAAAACGGCTTGCGACGCGGCGAGAATGGATTCCAAGCCTATGTTATGTGCGAAATTCCTTCAAATGTTATCTTGGCAGAACAATTTGCCGATCGCTTTGATGGATTCTCAATTGGCTCAAACGATCTTACACAGCTGACATTGGGTGTCGACCGAGACAATCACTTGGTGGCGCACGATTACGACGAGAACAATGAAGCCGTGAAGTCTATGATTCGCCAGGTGGTACAGGCTGCCAAGAAGAAAGGTGCCAAGATCGGCATTTGTGGACAAGCACCGTCAGACTACCCTGAATTTGCACGCTTCTTAGTGGAAATAGGCATTGATAGCATCTCGCTTACTCCTGACACGATTGTGAAAACAATCATTGACGTCAAAAAAACCGAAGATCGACTCGCACAATAATCAACCAAGCAACAATCTGTTACCATAGATAGAGTGGCGAAACGTTTTCCTATTGTTACTGTACGGCTTGAAAAAATAGTCGGCGGAGGTCAAGCACTTGGCCAGATTGATGATGGCCGCAAAATCTTTGTGTGGGGCGGGCTGCCAAACGAACTCGTGCGGGTACAAATTACCAAAAGGAAATCTTCCTACGCCGAGGGCAGAGTGATCGAAGTGCTCGAGCCCAGCGACCAACGTATTGCACCCCTCGACCAAGGCAGCTACCTTTCTACTAGCCCATGGCAAATCATGGACTTTGCTACCGAACAGCACTTCAAAGCTGCCTTGATAGAGGAAGCCTTCGAGCTACACGATATCGTGCTACCACACCCCATCACAATGTATTCTGATGGCAATCGCTTTGCATACCGCAACAAATTAGAATTCAGCTGGTATGGCTCTGCTGCAGTGGTGGAACAGGCTGATGGTTCTGATACTCGCGACGAAGTGCAGCCCGAGAACCTCGACCTCGCATTCTTTATTCGTGGCAGTAAAGGCAAAGTACCCGTCCAGCAGATGTCGTTGGCAAAACCCGAAATTGTGACTGCCGCCGTGGCGATTCGCGACCTTCTGCGCACAAAAGAAGTAACCGCACGCAATCTAAAGACATTACTCATACGGGCCAACCAAGCAGGTGATGTAGTATGGCAACTTTATATCAAGGATGAGATACAAAACCTAATTTCTTCCGAAGAAGCAGCCAAGCTACCGGCCATTGGTGGTGAAGTTATATATTCCGACCCTAGAAGTCCCGCCAGCAAGATAACCAAACGACTCGCTGCGTTTGGCACTACCGTTCTCAGCGATACCATTCTTGCTACCGACTTTCGCTACGCTACCGAAGGCTTCTTTCAAATAAATCTACCCGTCTACGAGGTTGCCCTCCGCGATATGAAAGGCTGGATCGAGGAACACAACACCAGCAAGGTTGTCGACCTTTACTCCGGCGTTGGCACTATTGGCTTGACCATCGGTGGTGATGCAACTACTCTTGTCGAGATAGACGAACATGCCGTACGCGAAATGAAAGAAAATATTGCTCGACTTGGGAAAACCTCCA
>JAGOVX010000017.1 GCA_018060465.1 Candidatus Saccharimonadota bacterium
CCGCAACCCACACTGTTTGCACACCTGCTGCCTTCAACGTATGCGCCGCATAGTGCAATGTTGCACCCGTTGTTAAAATATCATCAACAAGCAGTACAGGGCTCAGTTCATCAATTTTACCTGTCGCTGTAAATGCGCGCTGCGCCTGGGAAAACCTCTGTCGACGCGAAGCCCCGCGCTGGTGTGTACTTGTAGCCCTCTCTACTATGGGCGCATACGTCAGCCCTCGAAGTGCTGCGAACTGTTTTGCAAGCAATGCGGTATGGTCATACCCTCGCTGACGAATGTGCGAATGTATAGTGGGGACAGGAACAATGCGCGTAGCGGCTGGCAGTAGGGGAATCTGGGCATCCAACAATTTTGCGCCTACAACACTAAACGCCTTCACTCGTTCAAACTTGTAATCATCCACCAGACGTGCCAAAACACCCTCGCGTTCACCCACACACCACGCCTTGCTATAGGTATCATCACACGTGGCACAGATACCATGCACGGCCAGTCGTCCACAAATTACACACGCCTGCTCATTGTCGCTAGTGATGTTATATATACAACTATCACATAGTAACGTACCTATTTTTTGGCAGCTATAACAGTAGTGTGGAGCGATGGTTTGCAGTAGCCTATCAATCATTGTACTTTTTACGTTTCCATGCCTTCTACTGTTGATTATAGCTTATGCATTGGCTATACTGTAAGAGACTATCTGTCAATAGAGCCTTAGATGAAGTGGAGGAAATCAATGGCCCGTAAACAAAATGACGATTTGTTGATCGAGGATGAATTGGCAGCAGCCTTTCTAAACGACGACGATCTAACGCAGGGTGGCAATGACCAACAACAATCGGCAGTACCAGCCGATGACAACTGGGACGATGGCGAGGAAGATTTTCCAGGCCAACTTGCCGTTGATGTCTATGAGACAGACGACAGGCTTGTAGTAAAAGCTCGTACCGCAGGTGTGAACAAGGAAGACCTAGATGTAAGTATATCTGACGGTATTCTAACTATTAGTGGTACTCTATCAAGCGGTGACGATACAGCTGCAACCAATTGGCATATTCAAGAATGTTATTGGGGCGAATTCAGCCGTACAGTAGCGCTACCAGTTGCGGTAAAAGAAGATGAAGTTGAAGCCGTACTAAAAGACGGCGTTCTGAGCATTATCTTTAACAAGGTAAAACAAGAACAAGCCAAGAAAATTACGATTCAATAATCGTACGAGTAGTAGCAACAACCGCTTTTCCTACCAGAAAGGCGGTTTTTTTGTAGTACGCTCATTCGCATTTAAAAAACTGCGCCCCGTACGGAGCGCAGTTTTTACATTCTACAACTAACCTATTTTAGAAAGCTCGACACAACAAAGTTCACAACTGCGAACGCCAAGATTGCAATAACAAGTCCAACAATCGCATACAAAATTGTGTTCTTTGCCGCAGTGATGGCTGTTTGATCGCCACCAGATACGGTGTAGCGAATACCACCGATAATAAGCATAATTACCGAAATGGCACCGATAATAAACAGTAGTACATTTGTGATGGTATTAAACACACCGGTACTGCCAAATAGTTCGCCCGACTGATCGTCGCCCTTGGCACAGTCAATACCGTTCTTTAGTGAAATATCACCATTACAGCTAGCCTTTACCGCACCCGCAGTCGTAGGTACTGTAGTCACGAGCCCAAGCGCCAAGACAGGCACTAGTAGCATGCTTTGCAGTGTTTTCTTGATCATAATTTTCATTCCGAGTTTTCCTTCCTTCGAATGTTACTACGGGTAGTGTAGCAAATCTACCGCTGTTTGTTAAGTGGTAAACGTCTTATTTACTAAATGCGTCTACAATCCAATTCACAATGGCATATCCCATAATGGCTACTACCAAGCCAATAATCGCATACAATACCGTGTTCTTTCCTGCGGTGATAGATGTCTGATCGCCCCCAGATACTGCGTAGCGTATGCCGCCAACAACAACCATGATAACCGATATTGCACCCATAATGAACATCAGTACGTTCACGATTTGTTTTATTTTTTCATTCAAATCAGTGCTTTTTGTGTCCTCGCCGCCAGCACTATCGATCCCCTGATTTATTCCGTCTTTAGGATCAAGCGCCGCAGCGCTAGTGTGGGGCATTAGTACGGTTATTCCCGCGATTACCAGGCCGGCTGCAAGTACGATGTGTTTTAGTTGTTGTATCATTGTAGTTCCTTTTATTAAAACCATTTTACGACAAATTTCACGATGGCGAACGCAAGCATTGCTACTACCAGTCCAACCACCGCATAGATAATTGTCTCTCGGGCAGTTTTTAGTTGACTGGGATCACCGGCAGAGATTACATACTTTAGACCACCGACAACCATCATAATGACGCTAATTATTCCTATTGCCCACAGCAATATACTGACAATTGTACTAACAAGTGGGTCAACACTGTCGGCTTTTGCTTTACATATTTCGCTGGAAGAATCAGTACACGCATTCTCGAACGCGTTAAATGCAGCTACCGGCACGACCGAGGTACTGGCCAGTCCTAGCACCAACATAGCCGACACAAAGATCTGTTGAATTCGCTGTTTCATACTAAAAATGTCCTATTACAAAGTTTGTTATTACAAATGCTACCATTACCACTACGAGCCCGATAACTGCGTACAAAATAGTGTCACGGGCGTAGGTTACCTTAGAGGCGTCACCAGCCGATATTGCATAAAACAATCCGCCCAAAATAATCGATATAACAGCGGTAATGCCCGCAGCAATGTACACAACATTCAAAACACCTGTCAGTACATTCGTCGATGATACCACGGGAATATTGGCGTCATGCGGGTTTATTTTGGCTGCGAGTTGGGTAAAAAGATTCAGCATAGTTATTATTTTATACTGTTTGTTATCAAATTAACAATCGCGATTGCCACAAACGATAGTATCAGTCCTATCAGTGCGTTTTGAATTGTTTTGCGTCCACCAGCAATTTTGCCCGGGTCTGATGCACTCGTCAGATATTTAAAACCGCCATAAATAATATAGCCTACGGTTATATATGCCACTACCTGAAAGGCAATTTCTAGAATATTAAAGGCGATCTTAAAAATATAGCGATTCAGCTGCGTTTTTGGGTCGCCACCTAGGTCGGTGGGGCTTTTTAGGTTACAGCCCCCCTTTGTCAGCCCACGATACCATGCGGGGAATGTCAGAAATCCTCCGCTACATCCACCCGAGTCACTCGACCCTGCACTTGCAACAGGCGAAAGCGCCACCGCACTGCCCATCAGCGATACGAGCATCAGTATGCTCACCGTTAGGTTCTTCCATTGTTGTCTCATTACTTGAATACTCCTCCTGGTATTAAAAAGTTTAGTAGCGACCACATAAATCCAAACAATATCAGCCCTATTACCACATTGGTTATTACGGCCTTGGCTTGCGTCACTTGCTCTGTCTTGTCTTCGGCACTGGCATATAAAATTGCTCCATACACCAGCCCGCCAAGCGCCGCGATGCCGATGCCTGTGGTCAAGATATTGACTGCCATAATCAAAAGACCCCACACTGCATTGTCTTCTGTGTTTGCACCCTTGTTGTCTTGATCACAGCTAAGAATAGACGTGGTCGTATCGCCACACGTTGCCGCAAACGCAAGTGGCGAAGCCATCATGGACATCAGCCCAATTGCTACAAAGAAACCAAGTATTTTTTTGTATTTCATACGTAATTTAAATCCTACTGTTAGTTTACACATATTCACCTGTCGTTGTAAAGTTGCGCGCCTGCCATTCTCATCTGTAAGCATATTGACTTTTTCTCTGTTAAATGATAAAATGATAAGCGATATGTGGGAAGGAATATTTAATCCCCCGCGCGGTAGAATGTCGTCGCGGAAGTTTATGATGCTCTCAACCGCTTTTTTAGTGGTGCTTTTTGCCGTATTCACCTCTGTTAGCAGCACTGCCTATGCCGCAACCGCAACCTGGAACCAGGACGCCCTGGAATACAACGGCCAGTCGTATACTGGACCATTAAACACTGACAATGTCACGGGTCTTGAGGCTATTCCGACGGGTGCACAGCTATATCAATACCTTGAAAAGTCGTCTACAAAACAACTCGCCCACATCATTTACTTTGCACCTGGCGGCATTCCAAAAAGCAGTAAAGAGGCAAGTTATGTCGTATACACCCTGAATCCGCCAAATGCCTATACGCTACCTTCGTCGACCACTCAAATTACGGTCGATGCATCAAGCGCCGAGGAGGCAAAGTCGACTACCGATAGCCTGAGTACCTGTACGATCGACGGGGTTGGCTGGATAGTGTGCCCAGTTATGGGCTGGATCGCAAAGGGAATGGATACGGTGTATAGCTATGTCAAACAATTTCTCTACGTCGCACCCCTTAGTCAATCTGTTGATAACCCAGCATTCCGCGTTTGGTCGATCGTACGTGATTTTGCAAATGTTGTGTTTGTACTTGGTTTTATTGTTGTCATATATTCTTACATGAGCGGATTTGGCGTTTCAAACTACGATATACGTAAAATCCTACCGAAAATTGTCGTTGTTGCCTTGCTGGTAAATGTATCGTACGTACTTTCAACCTTACTGGTAGACATTTCAAACGTGATGGGGAACAGCGTTTTTAGCTTATTCAACAATGCACTCGACGAACTTACTGGCTCGGTCAACGCCAACTCGTTATCATGGCAACAAGTAACTTCGGCCGTCCTATCAGGAGGTACCGCCGTCACCGGTGCAACTATCGCAGCTGGCCTAGGTATAAAAGCATTGCAAGGTGCCTTAATCAGCGAAGGTTTATTCTGGGCCGTTGCACCATTCCTTTTGGCAGGCATCCTAATCATCCTTGTCACATTCCTCATATTGGCCGCTCGTCAGGCCATACTGATGCTACTGATCGTCCTCTCGCCACTTGCATTTGCCTCGCTACTTTTGCCAAATACCGACGAATGGTTCAAACGATGGCGCAGTACGTTTTTCACAATGCTCGTTATGTTCCCGGCATTTTCGGCAGTATTTGGTGGCGCCCAATTGGCAGGTCAACTCATTATCCGTTCAGCCACCACCTGGGAGATGGCCGTACTTGGTTTGGGAGTACAAATAGCACCCCTCGCTATCACGCCGCTACTTCTAAAACTTGGTGGTGGTTTGTTAAATCGTATCGCAGGTATTGTAAATGATCCAAGGCGAGGCCTGGTAGACCGTTTCCGCAACTACAGCAAAGAGCGCTTTGCAGACAGCCAAGCTCGTCTAGGACGAGCAAATGCTACCGCGTTACGAAATGGCACTCTGTCCAGCCTGTCGTTTACTCGTCGGTATGCTGCCCGAGCCGCTCAAAAAGATTTTACTCGTAAAAAAGAACGTGAAGCCAACATTTCCAACGCCGATGCTTCAATGTCCGACAATGACCATGGCTACGAAACCTGGCGTAGCCGACAAGAGCGCTGGCTCGATGCAAAACGCGGCAAAACACCGCGCCCATCTCGCTTTGCCTATGGCATGGAAGATGTGCACACTACCGAACACGATACTCATTTGCTTCAGGGGTACACGACAGCACGTCACGAAGATGAATACAACAAATTAGTACAAAATGACCCCAATCGCCGCGCCATGCGTACTGCTACACACCTCGCCAAGGGCAAGGCAGCAATTCGCGATGAGGCTATGACCGGACAAGATGAGCGAACTTTGAAGAAGCTTGTTGAAACTAGTGCCTCCCCCGAGTATGCAGCACTTCGCGACATGAAAGTACAATCATCTGTCGATAAAGGTGTAGGCGATATGTATGGTGCAAAAACAGATGCCTCTGGAGAGCAGGAGTTTCGTCGTGCAGTGGCTGAATCCCGCAACCTGACTCAACTCTATGAAGATACCGATCACGCAAAGCGAATAGCTAAAGAATACGAGACTATCGTAGAAAAAGCATCTAGTCGTAATTGGAGTAATCGTGTAATTAGTGATGCTCCCATACAAGAATTGTATGCTCGTGCCCGAAGCAACGATGAACAAGCCAAGTTAGCCGAGAAAGATCTTGAGATATTTACAGAAAAGATGCGCTCAAAGGGCAGCAGTGCTATCGGTGTAACTGCAGGCGCTGCTATTTTTGCTGATCAAATGAAAGATCTCGGTGTTCAGATTGCTGCCAGAGACTATGCAATAGAAGAAATCAAAACTGAGCAAAAAGGCAACCTTCTTGAAGCATTAAATACCAGCAAGAGCCTCCGAACCGTTGCTGGTGGTGGTACGAAATACGGCGCCACAAAGGTACATGCCCGTGCCCAAAACGAAATGACAAAAATGCACCTCGAAAATGTCAAAGCCCAAACCAGTATCTACAGCAACGATGGCTATCGTGTCGACGAGTTATTAAAGGCCATGCAAGACCATGAGATACGCGGAAATGAGCCTGCCGATGATGTTGCGCAACAAGCGGCCATACAACATATCATGGAGAGTATTGGCAACAACTGGTCAGTACAAAAGGTTATCGACTGGGCAGATTCACAAGGTATGGAACTTATTGAGGGCAAAAATGGCCAGCCAGACAAATATTATGATGCCGCGGCCTACCGCGCTGCCAAACAATCAGGCGGTCCACTCCCAACAGAACTAGATACTGACGAGGTATCACGCCGGCGCGATATGTTGCAAATGGTTGTAGCCGGTTACAAAAATGGCAAAAACAAAGTATCCTACTTTTCGAACACACTTCAAGAGCGTATGAACCGAGGCTTGTCGAGTGCACGCTATAGCCCCGAAGTAGGCCGCGAGCTGACGTTCAGCGAATCTGCCATCCTTAGCGAATCGAAGCAAGGTAAGTACGAAGCAGAGCGATTTGCAACTGCAGATCCTGATGAACTAAGCCGTATGGTACAGGCATTACGCGACCCAGAATATCGTAAACTCATCCCACGTGAAAAACGCGATAACATTCGTGCCAAAATTATTGAAGCTCAGTCAAGTAATCAGACCCGCCACCGCATCAAGGATCGCGAGCGCGGTCTCATGAATGTTGTTGCCGCATACCTAGAATTGGGAGAAAATGATAATCCAGCCGATATTGAAGAAGTCCGCGAGATGGAGAACTTCTACTATGAGGAGAAACGAACGGATGACTCGGGTGATTTCTATGTTCGCGTACCTGCCAGTAGAGCCGGTGACCCAGGCGTACGCCGCGCTGAAGCATCAACCAAAGCACCGAATGTTTATAGCGTCAAGCGTCAAGATGATATCCGACCATCTGGTGTTGGAAAGTATCCTCCTGGCCAGAAGCCTCCTGCCTCGTAGTCTTTTCCAGGCACCTCCCACTTACCCCAACATTACCATAAGCGGTTTGACATTTACGATCTTTTGATGTATAATTCTCTTGTCAATTTATATGTGCTGAGTTTGCAGCACTAGGAGTTATTACACTATGGTGTCGAGCGGAGAACACGGAACAACTTTAAAAGGACCAGAATCACGATTTTCATGGCGCAGGGCGACCGGCACAGTTGCCGCAGTGTTAGCACTATCGCTTACAACAGCCTGCTCGTCCGAGACCGCTGGCAGTACCAACGAAGCCCCCGCATCTGCACCAGCAGACCCTACTAGCACCGAACAGGCCAGTGGCAACCCTGAAAACAGTGCAGATATAAGCTTTACGCCGTTAGATGCTTCCGAACTCAAAAATCCTGAGGCATTAAAGGCAACCCTTGGAGAAATATTCACTATATCCGACATGGCCGGAGCAAACCCTGAGTGGGCAAAAAAGTTTGATATTACCAAATTTAGCCCCAATGAGTATGCAACACAGCGTGTTGATAGTTATTTTGATAATTCTGTAGAGACATACTACCTTAACCCAGATTCAGATCAGAAGTCACTTGAAGCTATCGAGCAGAAACGTATTTCTGCCATACAAACCCTTGAAGTTTATATACTTTCGCTTACCGATGACCCTGAAAATATTGCCCCTTACGAACGATTGTACACAGTTACAGAGATTAAGGTTATTCCATCCGACAAATCCAGTGGCACAATTCAGTATGTTGTTAACGCAGAGGACAATAGGCAATCGAATGTTGGTCAACACATGCTTCAGGGAGAAAACGAAAATATTAGCCTAGATGAGCACAATAGTATTAGATATGTGGTAGTAAATGGTTATATATTATTTACACACCACGACATATCATCGAATCGATAGTACATTCAATAAAGCTACTGCTTATGCTACACTTAGCATAGTATGTATGTATGTGGCAGAAAAGATAAAACCTTTGCTTTTTTGCTGTTTACTGCTTTCTTGCTTTTGCTATCGCCCGTCCGTGTTTTTGCTATTGTCCAAGATACCCATGATCCAGGTCCCAGCGCAGATAAATGGACGCTGCAAGAACGCACAAAACAATGGGCTTTAGCGCAGGCATTCACTTATTGTGTCTCAAATGATGACCCCGGCGGTGGACAGGATAATGTTACCGAGTCAGAGTTAAAAAAAGGAACCTGGTTCCATGGTTTTGGAAGCGCGGATACAAAAACCGGACCATCATATTTAGTTAATAACAGCTCAATTGATAAAGATACTGGACAGGCAGACTGTGACGATATTGCGAGTATAGTTTCGGACTCATGGATTGGCGATAACAAATTTAGTGATATGGAGGATATCTTCTGCTCTGTATACAAGGAGCACAAGAGAGACAATGGTTCATCATGCCGAAAAAGTAATGGCGGCTTTGGAGATTATGAAGCAACCAAAATGTCAGCGAGTGCTGTTTTTGGCGTAATTAGCCAAAAAATGTGGGGAACAACCATAACAGTAAATGATGCCGGTAAATACCTTTTGTTTTATTCAGCGTTTATGGAAGTTTGCAAACCAACCGCCAGTCAAAATCCAGCCTCCGAGTATAAGTACGTACTAAAAGAATATGATCCAACTACCGGGAAGATGGTTGATGTTACTTACGCGGGAAAAATTAAGAATACAAGCGACCAAACCGTATACGCGTATCAAAAATTGAAAGGCTGGGATGAGGACAGGCCTAATTGCTTCGGGATGGTGGAGCATGCTAATAAATACGCATCGGCATATGGGGTATGGGCAGCGGCACATCCTGATGATGCCCAGATTAACCAAGTAAGTGAAGGCAAGTCAGACAAAGCTGATTCCAGTGAAAAATCCACCTGCCAAATAGACGGCGTTGGCTGGATAGTCTGTCCGGTAATGAAATTCCTTGCGCTGATGAACGACGAAGCATTCAAATTTATCAACAGCTTCCTAGAAATCGAACCAGAACTACTGGCCCAGTCTGCATCAAAAACTGCCTGGCAATCATTTCGCGACTTTGCCAATGCCGCCTTTGTTATTGCATTTCTGATCCTCATTTACTCACAAATTACAGGGGGAGGTATTACAAACTACGGTATAAAAAAGATGCTGCCGCGCCTTGTGATCGCCGCGCTACTAGTAAATGTGTCGTACATTGTCTGCCAACTTGCCGTAGATATTAGCAACATTCTAGGTGGAAGCATCTACGACTTATTCAAGAACATACCTATCGGGCCCGACGGAAAAGCCCCTGGCGCGGTAGGTGGAGCCTGGGTAGCGCTGATAGAAGGAATATTAGTGGGTGGTGCAGTTATCGGAGTCATTGCTGCCATTGTTATTGCACCCTCTGTCTTACTTGCGGTTGCAATGACTGTCCTGATATTAATCGCCCGAAAAGCATTCTTGATCATCCTGGTTGTTATCTCGCCACTTGCGTTTGTCGCGTACCTGCTACCAAACACGGAACAGTGGTTTAAAAAGTGGTGGAAGGCATTTTCGTCGCTTCTGGCTGTCTATATAGTAGTTGCCGCGATATTTGGTGGTAGTGTACTTGCGTCGAATATCTTGATGCAAGTAGCCGAGCAAAATAGTGGCACAGACGATAAACAAATGCTTTCAATCGTCGCCCTAGGCGTTATGGGCATCCCGCTACTAGCCGTGCCAAGTATCTTAAAAAATTCCATGGCGGCTGCAGGTAGCATAGGTAGCAAGCTTGCCTCGCTCCAAGATAGCGCCAACAGGCGAGCCGGTGGCGCACTAAAAGATCGAGCAAGTAAAGAGTGGGGCGATCTTAAGAACCGTGCTAGCGCACGCATGATAAACAGTGATAGTCGTTTTGCACGATCCGCAAGCTTCCTCACGGGCGTTCGTCGAAAAGCAAAGCGTGAAGCACGCTACAAAGACAATGAGTCCCTGCGAGGATATGCCGAGAGTGATTTCATTCATCAAGAAGGTACAAAAACAGCCGAACGCAAAGCTCGCGTCGCCGAAGCGCAGGAAACGAGTCGTGCAATGACCCAGCTGGTTCAGAATGAAGGAAAACAAGCAAGTCTACATAATCAAGAGGCGCTACATCGACAGGTAGCAGGCTCTAATTTTGGTACACACCATGCCGAAGAAACGATAAAAAATAGGGGAGAGGAGGATTACTTAAATGATCCTACTAACCAGAAGCATTATGATGAGCTACTAGCATCAAGAGAAGACAGAAAAACTGCTGAGTTAAATGCAGGAATACAGGCAAAAAGCAATAATAGTACCGTTAAGGAATCTATAAAAGACCGAAAGCTAGCAGAAGGACAAGACAAAAAAGCAGATTTAGAGATAGATACAGAGTTTGTAAAAAGCAAAAAAGGTTCCGATCTTCGCGGATCTATAAAGGAAGCTGAAGGGGCCCTAAAAGTAGCAGAGCTAGGCGCAGACAAAAAATTCGCCGATAGTGACAATGGTCTAAAAACAACCTTAGAGGTCAGCAATGCCGAGCAAGCCTTAAAGGGATCTGAGGAAGTGAATAGTGCAGTCGTTAAGGAGCTAACCGCAGCAGGAAAAGACAAAGACGGAAACCCAATTGACAAAGACGGAAACATCATTAAAGTCAGCAGGCTATCTAGTGACGAAACAAAAGCATATGCTAGTAGTCTAAAGTCTTCGGATATTAAAATTCGTACACAGACCCAACGAGCAGGCGCCGCTCAAAGATTTGGTGATACCGAGTACGCACGGCTGATCGAAGAAGACGCGTCTCTTGCAGCTGAAGCAGGTGGAATCGAAGGTGAGACGGGTATCAGTCAGGCGAAAGCAAAGGCAAAAGAAAATATTATAAACGCATATTTGTCAGGTGTGGCAGCCGAGGAAACCCTCATGTCAAACACTCCTGAGGTTGAAATTTTAGGTCGTCCTGATGCAAACGGAGTATACCCAGCTGATAGCCTAAATAATCCAGACATTCTTGATTTACCTGACGAAAAGATTTCTGCAATGGGATCAACTATTGCGAAACGAAAGCACATGAAATCCCATATTGAGCTCTGGGATCGTATGGGTCAACTGGGAGAACAAGTTAAAAAGGAGAAAGCTGCAGCAGAAGCCATGCCGGCTGGTGATGCGAGAGAAAAAGCCTTAGCAAAAGCCACAGCCAAAGAGGCTAAGTTAGAGAATCTACAGCAAATAGTGATAAAAAACAAATCAAAGACGCCTAATGGCATTGGAGATGCCGACCAAGGAGCTGCAACCGTAGGTGACTATGATAATAATGTCTACGAAACATCGCGAGAACGACTTAATACACACATGTCCGGGCAGAAGCTTGCCTCGATGGACCCTGATGATCTGCGCTTAGTGTTTGAGATGGCTCGCGAAGGAAAGTTGAATAATGAAGAAATGCTGAACGTGGCGAGCGCATATGATGAATGGCAGAAAAACCCTATGCTCAAGTCGTCTCTGGAACAAAAACATAAAGCACTCCTAGATCCAATCATGAAATACGTTGAAAGCGGAGGAACGGTCTCCGAGTTCCCCCAGCCTGGATCTCCTCCGCCTTCAGGTATTGAAGACTCTGATGGTAAGTTTTGGAATTCAAAATTCGAAAATATGCCTAGTAGGCTCTCAGACCGCTAGTTTAGCTTGTTCATAGAAAACTACACGGTAGCCAGCCTACAAAATGCCTCAAGCCAATATAGTTAAAAACACTAAAAGCACTAAAAGGTCGTACCTTCTAAGGTGTAATTTTTGTGATATACTCTGTGTATGCCGGTGCGCAATACGTATAAAGTAAGCTTGGACGATTCCTACTACCACGTATACAGCCGTGGGGTAGCAAAGCAACCCATCTTTATAGATGATAAGGATTACGCCTACTTTATGGCACTGCTCGAGCGCTACCTAGGGGGCGAGGAAGCAGCTAGCGCGTATGGAGTCTACCCGAATTATCGCGAAAAGATAGAACTACTTGCGTACTGCTTACTGCAAAATCATTTTCATCTGTTATTTTACCAGGTAGAAAGTGGCACAATGTCTATACTTATGAAGTCACTACTCGGAAGCTATACACGTTATTTCAACAAACGATGGAAAAGAAGTGGCCCTCTGTTTGAATCGCGCTACAAAGCATCATTGGTGCAAGATGAAACATACCTACTGCATATTAGTCGATACATCCACATGAACCCACGCTACTACCAGCGTTATCCATACTCTAGCTACATGCACTACATCGGTGCTCCCGCCGCCGACTGGCTACAGGCAAGTCGCATAGTTGATATTTTTACCGATAACCGCATTAACTATCCTCAGTTTTGCAAAGAATACGAAACAAACAAAAAACTCTTAGAAGACATAAAAAATCAGCTTGCCGATACCTAAATCACATTTTCCTCCCCTTTAGAAGGTACGACCTTTTAAAGATGAATTATTGGTATACTAGTTTTAGTATGGCTGTGTATAAGGTACCCCAGGACGTTGAAGCCGACGACAAGTTGATCGGGCCTTTTAGCTTTCGTCAGTTTATCTATCTTATTATTGTTGTGGTCAGTTTGGCCATCGGCTACTTTTTAAAAGGGTTATTCCTACCCCTTATGATTTTACCTCTGCCGGTTATATTGTTTTTTGGCGCGCTCGCGTTGCCACTACGTAAAGATCAACCAATGGAAACCTACCTTGCTGCAATCGTATCGTACTACCTAAAGCCGCATCGTCGGCTGTGGAGTCCCGATGGAAGTGAGGACTTGGTAGAAATTACTGCGCCAAAAATCATAGAAGTGCGACGCACAAAAGATCTATCCGAAACCGAAGCAGAGAAGCGCCTTTCCTACCTGGCAAACATCGTCGATACTCGCGGCTGGGCTGTGCGTGGAGTTGGTGCACAAGCGCCCGTCACCAACAGCGCCATGAATAGCGATGTGTACTTTGAGGCACAACAAACCCAAGATGTATTAGATTCAAGCGGCGACGTCGGCCGTTCCATGGGCGCGCGCCTGGACGAAACAAATGCAAAATACCATCAACAAGTGCTTGCACGAGTTCATCAACAAGTGTCTGCCTCTACGGAAACGCCGCCCGTACAACCTCAACCTGATCCACAGGCGCCCCTTAACGATCCGCAAGCACCCGCAGCTACAGCCCCAGCACCAGCCACCGACCAACGCCTTAGCCTCAACCCATACCCCACTATGCATCAGTCGGTTGTACAACCAGCCGCCACCGCAACACAACAAGCAGCGCCGGCTACTCCCCCGACTACCAACAAAAACACTAGCGCTAAAGAGGTGTCACCTGATATAATAAAACTTGCAAATAACACCGATTTATCTGTGGAAACGATTGCGCGTGAGGCGAATCGCATTCACAAAAAGCAGGAGTCGAGTGACCAAGAAGTGGTCATATCGCTACGCTAAAGGTATTTCGGGCTAAGTGAGTGGGGTAATTGAAGGCTTGTGCCACCGGTAACAAATAACCAACCGCCGCAGACTACCACGCCAGCACCGCTGGGGACTATTCCTGCTACAGCGCCACAGCCTACCGTTGGTTCGAGCTCTGCGTCGACAGTAAAATCCACTGCTGCACCAAAAACGCCTTCATCGAGCCAAAACACACTTCTTATCTCTGAAGTACGTGAAAACATGGTAATTATGCGCGATGGTAGTTTTCGCGCTGTCGTCGCCTGTCGATCAATCAATTTCGACCTCATGAGCTCACGTGAACGTGAAGGTGTGGAGTATAGTTATCAAAACTTTTTGAACTCCCTGTACTTTCCTGTACAAATCTACATTCGCTCACAACGTGTTGATATTGGCCCGTACATCGATCAATTAGCCGCAATGCGCCGCAACCAAGATAACATGCTACTGGGTGTGTTGATGGATGATTACATTAGCTTCATCGACATATTGGCCGAAGAAGCAAATATTATGGACAAAAGCTTCTTTATTATCGTGCCGTATTACCCAGCCGGTGATCTATCCGACCTACGCGGCCAGGCAAAGGGATTTTTTGCCAAGGTTTTTGCCAAACAAAATAATGAGATTATAAAAATAGATCAAGCCGCCTATGAAAAGGCTCGCGATGAGATAAAAAACCGCGTAGATTCTGTCATGAGCGGACTTTTCCAGATGGGTGTAAAAAGCGTACAGCTAAACACAAAGGAACTGGGCGAGCTTTATTACAATGTATACAACCCCGACACAGCAGTACGACAGCCCCTTGGTGACTTCGAGAGCGTTACGAGTACCTACGTGTCAAAAGGCACCAATCCACCAGCTGCCAATTCGGAAGGAGCTACCCGTGGCTAAAAAACTTGACCCAGTCGACATCGCCGCACAACAACGTGCCCGTGAACAAGCAGAGGTAGAGCAAGCGTTCTTAAAAGGTGTCACAACACTACGCGACCTTATTGCACCGAGTAGTATCGAGATCCATTCAGGACATTTCCGCCTAGGCACCAAGTACGGCCGCACCTTGTATGTATATGGCTATCCGCGTCAAATCTACACTGGCTGGTTGTCGAGTATTATCAATATCGACGAAGTACTAGATATTTCAATGTTTGTGTATCCTGTAGAAAGCCAAGTGGTACTGAATAATTTGCGCAAAAAAGTCACCCAACTTGAAGCAAGCATGGCAATAAATAGCGAAAAAGGGCGAACGCGAGACCCAGGCATAGAAGTTGCTATTCAAGATGCCGAAGAACTGCGAGATCAGCTACAGGTGGGAGCCGAGCGATTTTTCCGCTATGGACTATATATCACCCTGTACGCCGATAGCATGGACGAATTGAATTTTGTTCAACACAAGATTGAAACCATCTTTGGGCAACAACTTGTCTTTAGTAAAGTTGCATCAAGCCAGCAAGAACAAGGCCTAAACAGCACCGTTCCTCAAATGAGCGACCAATTGCAGATCCGCCGAAACATGAATACGGGTGCGATTTCTACCAGTTTTCCTTTTACAAGTGCCGACTTGACAGACAGCAAGGGCATTCTATACGGCATCAACATGCACAACAATGGCTTGGTTATATTTGACCGCTTCAACCTAGAGAACGCCAATATGGTAGTATTTGCCAAGTCGGGTGCTGGTAAATCATTCGCGGTAAAGCTCGAGGCGGTTCGCAGTATGATGACCGGTACCGATATTTTGATTATTGACCCCGAGAATGAATATCAAAAATTGTCAGATGCCGTAGGTGGCAGCTATATTCGACTAAGCCTAAATAGCGACACACGTATCAACCCATTTGACCTGCCACGAGTTATCGACACAGATGAAGCCGATGATGCCTTGCGCGCCAATCTTGTAACCCTCCATGGGTTGTTGCGCCAAATGCTAGGCGGGGCACAAATGGCTGCCAATGGCCAACTAATGCCATCACTTACGCCTGCCGAGGAGGCTGACCTTGACCAAGGGCTAATAGACACCTACGCACGTGCTGGTATTACTTCAGATCCATTGACACATAGTTCAACACCTCCAACA
Source organism: Candidatus Saccharimonadota bacterium (assembly GCA_018060465.1). Classification (GTDB taxonomy): domain Bacteria; phylum Patescibacteriota; class Saccharimonadia; order Saccharimonadales; family Saccharimonadaceae; genus UBA1020. Next base: position 15,809 of record JAGOVX010000017.1, read on the forward strand.
GTTGTTGACCTATACGATACGTTACTCCATATGGGAGGAACCGGCCCGCAGCTTGCACAACGTTTGCGCAAATATACTTCGGGGACATTTGCGGGTATCTTTTCCCAACAAAGTAATATTGATATTAACAATCACATGGTCGTGTTCAATATTCGAGACCTCGAGGAAGAACTACGTCCCGTCGCAATGTACATCGTACTATCGCACATATGGAATATTACTCGCAGCGACCAACGCAAACGTGTATTGATCGTTGACGAAGCATGGCAACTCATGAAGTATGATGATTCGGCAAACTTTATATTTAGCTTGGCAAAGCGTGCCCGAAAATACCAGCTTGGTCTTACGACTATCAGTCAGGACGTAGAAGATTTCATGGGTAGCAAAATGGGCCGTGCAATTGTAGCAAACAGTTCAATGCAACTACTTCTAAAACAATCCTCTAGTGCAGTTGATGTACTGGCCGATGTATTTAAGCTAACCGAAGAAGAACGAAAACGTCTTGCAAACTTTCCTGTTGGCCAAGGGTTGTTCTTTGCCGGGCAAAATCACGTACACATCCAGATTGTTTCAAGCCAAACAGAACAAACCCTAGTAACAACTGGTAGCGCAGCTCAGGCACAGCCGTCCACCACTCAACAGTCTACCCAAACCGGCGTTAATCCAGGCTATATGGAACCTGGCGAGTATAGTATTCGATAAGGTATAAGGCTATGGCAGAAACCTCACAAAAACCCCATCCAGAAATACAGCCAGATATCAGGCCAAATCTTCACCCGAATAGTAACAACACCCCAGCAAACACAACTAGTGCAGATTTAGGACGTGCCGAACAGTCGGCCGGAACGCAACACGGAGCAGCTAGTGGTGGGATGGAAAGCGCCCCAGGTAATGCCACCAATCAAAACCCAGTAGACTCAGCCGGAGACCTAGAAGATAGCGAAAATAGATTCAATTTCAAAAATGACAGTAAAGATAGCAAAAAAAAGACACCACCCACAAAGCAAAAAATGTTTAAGTCCGCTATTCAGCGCAGCGCTCTTGCCTTTGTAGTTGTCATCATTTTAGGTCCGGCCGGCGCCTTGCTAATGTTTATTAGCAACCCTCTTTTATCTATTTCAGAAAATGCCTTTTTATCGAATGACACTCGAGCTTCATTTTTGGAACGACGACTCGTAAAGCTTCTCGACCGAAAAATTGCCCACGCGCACGATAAGAATATAAGTAAAAGTGTTACAAATATCGCAGAAAGGCTAAACGCATTTCCAAATAGGCTTTTGCTCGAAATGGATAAGGCGGGGCTGAAACCTATTGGCGCAGGTGATTATTCGAGCGGGAAAGGTTATAGCAGTAAAGCACCCACCCACATAGAACTAAAGGATACCGGTAGACGAATTCCAATAGGTGATTTTCCGAAAGCCTTGGCTGAAGACTATAAAGTAAAAAATGCCCTTACCAAATCAGTCCGTATAAGATTCAAGGCGCACACTGGAAAGTTTATTAACCGAGTCTTTTATAAACTTCACGGCATTGTGAAAAATGGTGGTGTGATTGGCGATGCCGACAAGCACCCAAAGCTCAGTTCTGTACTAGAAAAGGCTAAAGCTATCACCAACTTGAAGGGTGGACTTAAAGATGCGAGTGCAATCGAAGAGCGTTTCAAACCTCTATTTACAGACGTAATGGAAAAGCAGGCCAAAAAGGCCGTAAAATCA
>JAGOVX010000018.1 GCA_018060465.1 Candidatus Saccharimonadota bacterium
AGCCGTGCCTGTGCGTACTGCATCTGGCAATGTATGGGATCAAATTGCACAATGTGAGTCTGGCGGGAACTGGTCTATTAACACGGGCAACGGGTATACGGGCGGTTTGCAATTTGCACCGGGAACTTGGGGAGGCTACAAAGGCTATGCGTCTGCTGCAGCCGCACCAAAAAGCATTCAAATAGAACGCGCCGAACAAGTTCGTGCAGCACATGGCGGCAGCTATGGCTCGTGGCCTGCGTGTTCTGCTCGACTTGGACTAAATTAGGCAACAGTCGCGTTCACTAATTCGCTAGCGCGGGAAGCAACTGCTTCGAGTAGCGCGCTGGCGTCTTTTTCTGTCAGCGTACGTTTGTAGTGTGTCAATTTTATGCGCAAACTGACTGTTTTAGTTGATGTGTCATTGTGCTCTTGGTAAATACTTACGGGCGAAATCTCTACCATCATTTCGCTGTCTGTGCGCGCAGTAGCTTCATTTGCAGCGGCTAGTACGTTTGCATAATGCGTGCTTGAGGCAACTTTCAATGAAATATCCTGCGAGATACTTGGGAATCGACTAAGCGCTGTATATGGCGCTGCGTCACGCGAAATAGTATCAAAATGTAGCTCGAAACCTGCGGTGTATGCAGGCAGTTTGAATGTGCGGTGAACAGCCTGCGTAAATTCACCAATGACTCCATAAATTATTCCATCACGCACTACTACGGCGCTACGATTTGGCTGGTAGGCGCTCACCAGTTGCCTGCCCCATTCATCATCAGAATGATCAAATTCGGCAAGCGACACGAGCGTTGCAGTATCGCCAAGCACCGCCTGCGCATACTGAAGTGCCTGATAATACGGCGCGCCACCCGGTTGTTGTTTGTCGCCATACGCAATAATACCCGCAACCATGGTGTCTTCATTTGGAACACTTGGTTCGTCGGCGTCCATCTCGCCCTTGTAGTGCGTTTTGCCGATCTCATACAGTGCGAATTTTTCATGACCAGCACGGTAGTTCATAGCAATTTTATCAAGCAAACTAGGTAGTATGCTGATGCGATAATATTGCAAATCAGGACTTAGCGCGTTCGAAAGTTTGTAGGCATGTTCGGAATTTTGACCAACTTTTTTCAATACGTTTTCGTGAATAAAACTATACGTCAGTACTTCGTTCGCACCCATACCTGTCAGTGTTTTGCGAACATGTTGTTTTAATTCGCGCATCGCGTTTTTTGCAACCGGCGAGGTACTACGCGTTGGAAGTTCGTGTACTAATCTGTCAAACCCATATAGCCGGCCGATTTCTTCTACGACATCTTCTGGGTCTACAATGTCGGTTCTCCAAAAAGGTGCCGATACATGCAAATCTTGCGCATCGTCTTTTGTGTCTTCTGGGTTCCAGCCGCAATCTTCGCATAGCGGAAATTCTACGTTATGTAGTAGCTGCACCATATCATATTTTGTAATCGAAAGTCCCAATCGTTCACGAATAAAGCTTGGTAGTATAGCCAAACTTTCATGCACTTGGCGGGCGCTTTTCATAGTCGCAACCGCATCGCTGCATATATCGAATACTTGTGAGGCTCGTTGACCACCAGCAAGCGTGCCGATGTGTTGCTCTAGCCATCCAAGCACACGATCATTTTGGAGTGGTGATTGGCCTTTATTAAATCGCGCCAATGCGTCTGTAAATATGCCATGACGCATGCTGCTTTTTCGCGCCGTGTACATATCAAACGTGGCAACTTCCAGCACAATTTTCTTTGTCGCAGCAGAAATTTCACTATTTCCACCGCCCATTATTCCACCAAGTCCTATCGCGCCTTCGCCATCAGCAATCACGATGTCGTCAGTTGTCAGTTCGTACGTTTTGCCATTGAGCAGTGGCAATGTTTCGCCCTCGCGAGCCATTCGCGCACCAATTTTGTGGCCTCGCAGCTTGTCATAATCATAGGCATGGGTCGGCTGTGCAGTCATTAACATTACATAATTCGTCGCGTCCACAATGTTATTGATAGATTTTGAACCCATTGCCACCAATGCGCACTGCAGCCATAGTGGGCTGGGTTTTACTTCAACATTTTTCATGGCTACAAACATAATGCGCGGCACAGTATCGGTGGCGTCGTTAAACACGTCCAAGTCTATATTTTCTAAGGCCTGACCTTGAAAAGGTACCACGTCTTTGTACCAGTCTGGGCTGGTAAATTCGTGTCCTAAAATCCCGGCAATTTCACGAGCCACACCCAGTTGCCCAAATAAATCAGGCCGATGCGTAAACATTTTGTTTTCAATATCAATAATCGTATCATCAAGCCCAAACATCTCAGCAAACCCCGCCCCCGCCTGCAAAGGTTGAACCTTTGCACGAGAAGAATGTGGTGTAATATCTTTTTCGGTGATTTCGACGATGCCATCGTGATCGCTGTTTATACCCAGTTCGTCGCCCGCTGCCAGCATGCCGTTGCTCATTACGCCGCGCAGTTCGCGTGCGCCCAGCACAAATGGTTCTTTGTCATCAAATGTCGCTGGCACGATACTTTCTGGCGGTAACCACGCAGCCCACATGTCGGCTCGCACGTTTGGCGCGCCGCACACCACTTGTACTAATTCGCCTGTGCCCGCATCGATTTTGCAAACGCTCAGTTTATCAGCATTTGGATGTTTTTCGCATTCTACAACTTTGACGATTTTTACATCTTTGTATTTGGCGGCCAGGTTGACGACTTCTTCAACCCCACCGAGCTGTGCATTAATCCGCGCGACCAGCTCGTCGATCGGTGGCAGCTCGAAGTCGATTAGTTTCTTTACTGTATTTAAACTGACTTTCATAACATTTTTTCCATAATTTTCTTCATCTTATTATATATAACTTCGTGCCCCGCTGCATTAGGATGAATTCCATCGGGCATTGTTTCTATCGCCATTTGCGCATCGTAGGTTGCTTGCCAAAGTGGTACAAACAACACACCTGCATCTTCGGCTTCCCTTTTTATAACCGCATCGTATTCCTTAATCCACGCATTGGTATACACCAAACCTGCATCCCAACCAGTTGGCCCCACGCGGTCATCGACGCATGATGTGAGCCCGCACACAACAACATCGCCAAAGCTCTTTGCGATCTCAATGATTCTCTTTATGTTGTGAGTAAAGTCGGTCATGGATGTTCGCCGCGCGCCTTCTCGCTGGAAACTATCATTTATACCAATAGCTATGACGGTAAGGATTTTTTCATCTTTACAGCGCGCTTTGGTCTCTTGCTCGATGCGCTCAACCACCTCCTGGCTGGTATGACCGCTGACACTGAGATTAATAATGTGAACTTCGCGTTTGCCTGCATAATATTCATTAAAGAAATCACGTTGCAGCAAACGTACCCAGCCGCCATCTTTCTCATCATAATAACCCTGTCCGATACTGTCACCAAAAACGAGAATTTTTCCAATCATGTACGCTTCCTATTATTGACTTTTTTCGCCTTTTTTGCTACAATTGAAGCATCACCAATGGAAGATTTCCCCTTCAAGGTCGCGTCCTTGCGGGGGTTCTTCTTTTTCGGCAAATACTCAATCTTTTTCTGCAAATCATTGACGAATCTGTGGTACGGCTTCAAAAAATCGAATTTTAGAAGCCCAGAAAACTTGTTACGATTTGGAATTAATAATCCTCCAAGTTTATTCTGCTCATGCAGATATTTAGCCAAGCATTGAAAATCTCCATCGCCCGAAACAATTAGCGCCGCATCATACTCATCGAAGTCTATCATAGCCTGAAGCACCAGTTCGGCATCGCAATTCCCCTTTGTGGTACCATCTTTATACACCAAGGTCGGACGGAATATGCATACAAACCCTGCCGCCTGAAGTGATGCGTATAACCGCACGTTTTCTGGCAAAAACCCAATAAAAATATAGGCACGTTCAACATTGTATTTATCAGTCAAATATTTACGAAAGCGTGCTTGATCAATTTTCCAACCAAGTTCACGAACACCAAGGTTCAGGTTTTGGCTATCAATGAATGCGTAAACAATTGGTTTTTTGCTCACTAGAACTGCCTCAAAAAGTCGAGCTTTGCACTTTCAAGATGGCGGATATCTTCAATTTGGTATTTCATCATAATTAGCCGATCGATACCACAACCAAAGGCAAAGCCTGTGTAGACACTTGGGTCGATATCAGCGGCCTTTAGTACATTCGGGTGAATCATGCCGCAACCGAGTAGTTCTACCCAGCCTTCACCGCTACACACTTTGCAGGTGTTATCTTTGCCTTTGCAGAACGGACAGCTCAGCGCAAATTCGAAACTCGGTTCGGTGAACGGGAAGTAAAACGGATTCACACGCACCTGTAATTTTTGGCCATAGTATTCTTCCAAAAACGTTTGCAGAGTGGCGATGAGCATACCAGCGTGCACGCCTTTTGCCACGTACATGCCTTCTACTTGGTAGAACGTGTGCTCGTGCCGGGCATCCAGATCTTCATTACGAAATACTCGGTCGGGCACAATTGCGGCAATTGCTTGGTCATTCTCGAGATTCTTGTGGTACTTTTTGAGAATGCGGTTTTGCATAGTGCTGGTGTGGGCGGGCGCAATCAGCTGGTGGCCATCGGCGTCTTTTTCTTCAGTCATAAATGTATCGTAATCATCACGCGCTGGATGACCTTTGGGGAAATTCAATGCTTCAAACATGTGGTACTGATCGTCGATTTCTCGCGATTCTTCAACGGCATAACCCATGCGATAAAAAATGTCACTGATACGTTCGATTTCCTGTGTAATCGGATGTTGTGAGCCACCAGTACTTGGCAAAAGCTCTGGCACCGCAGTATTAATATCCATTGGGGCCGTCACATCAATGGCCGGCAACTCGACCAATTTGTCATTTTCGGCCGCCACCATAGCTTTTAGTTCTTGGCTCAGCGCATTCACCGCCTGGCCATAGGCAGCACGATCGGCTGGTTCAACATTCTTAATATCCGCCAGTAGGTTTTTTAATTCTGGCGCTTTTAAAATATCTGCTTTATTTTCTAATGCTTCATAGCGCTGCAACAATACAGCACGTATGGTAGTGATCTCATCTAGTCCGCTCATCTGTACACAAGTATACCGTTAGCGAGTGGCGAGGACAAGCCAAATTAATACGGCTATCCCAACTGCTGCGAACAGCAACCATACCCACGCCAGTGAAGACGTAGATTTTGTACCCTCCAAATATGCCGAATCTTCTATGCCATGTGGTCGTGCGGCCTCTTGTTTTGACGTTTCCGCGGCTTTTGCCCTTAATTCAGCGGCAATCCTCTGTTGTAAATCTGTGCGCTCGTTATCAGAACGAATAAATAATGACATATACCTATTGTACACCCATATTGCATACAAGTAGATTGTGGTATACTAAAACCATATTTCATATAAGGAGGGAATATATTCTATGGCAACTAAAAAAACTGCCTCGACTGCCAAGAAAAAGTCGACCACAAAAATGTCGGCTCCAGTCGCCAAGAAATCAACAACCACTGTAAAAACAGTTAGTGCGTCAAGCCAGATTGGCCAAAAGTTTAACTTTAGCCGTTCACCATTGCTTGCAGCGTCAGTAGCTGAGTTTATCGGGACGTTTATTTTCGCAGGCTCGATCATGGCCGTATCAGGACAACCATTGTTTGTACTATTTGCTCTCACAGCAGTTGTACTTACTATTGGCGCAATGTCAGGTGCACACGTAAACCCACTACTAACCGTTGGTGCATTGGTAACAAAGCGAATTAGCGGTGTGCGTGCAGCAAGTTACCTTGTAGCCCAAGTTTTTGGTGCAATGATGGCGCTCGTTGTAATGAACGCATTCTTTAGCGCAGCTCCAGCCATAACTGGCCAAGCCGCTGCCTTCTCACAAGCACCATCCCTATTTAAGGCTGCTGTTATACCTGAAGGTAAAGAGTGGGTAGTACTATCTGCAGAACTACTAGGTGCAACTGTATTTGCCTTTACCGTAGCAACTGCAATGCGTATGAAAGAAAAACTAACTGCTGCAGTTACAGTAGGTGCAGGTCTATACGTAGCCCTATTGCTCGCTGGTAGTGGTGCAAGCTACGTTGGTGGTGCTGCAATTGTAAACCCAGCTGTAGCTGGTGCGTTGCAAGCAGTAAAGTGGGATCTATGGCCAATCATGATTTACGTACTAACACCTCTTGTTGGTGGTGTTCTAGGTTTTGCATTGAATGATCTCGTAACTGACGAATCAAACGCAAAGTAATCACCTTGTCCAGTAAAAACTACCCGGCACAACGTCGGGTAGTTTTTTTAGTCATCGGTAGTTGGTTTGTCGATTTGCAGTGGTTCAACCGTTGTTTCTCCGCCTGCAATTTTTATAACGTCTTTGTCGACTTTGACAAATTCTTTATGAGCATTGTTGTAATGACCGACTGTTGTTGCAAGGCTGCCGCCTAGTTTTACCATAAACTCAGTATACTTGTTTAGGTGTCGACCCAACTTGCCAACACGCACTTGAATATCTTTGGCTTGTTGTTCTATTTGAAGGCTTCGTAACCCTTGCAGCACCGTTTGCAGGTAGGCCATAAAGCTGGTTGGGCTTACAATAATAACTCGTTTATCTCGAAACGCATATTCTATTAAGTCCCGCGAGCTACCCCCCGTTCCTACGTTGCTTATGAGCAAATCATAATACAGCGACTCGCTGGGTATAAACATAAATGCGAAATCCATACTATCTTCATCAGGACGGATATACTTGCTCGTTTCATCAATGCGCTGCTTTAGGTCGGACTTTAGTTTTACCAGTAACGCCTCTCGTTCTTTGCCACTTGCCTCGATCATTCGATTGTAGTTTTCCAGCGAAAATTTGCTATCTATCGGCAGCAGGCGACCTTTCTCTAGAAATATTACTGCATCTACAATCTCGCCATCCTTGAATTTGTACTGCATTTGATATTGACCAGGTGCAAGTACATTTTCTAGTACGCTTTGTAGATAGTATTCGCCAAAAACTCCACGTTGTTTTGGATTTGACAGAACGTTTTGTAATGTTTTTAGTTCGTCAGCTACATCAACAACTCGACGATTTGTTTCATCGAGCTTTGCTAGCCGCTGTGTTACGTCGGCAATCAATTTCGCACTTTCTGATAGTTGCTTTTGGACTGATTGTTGCATGTGCACGCTCGACCGTTCTAGCTTGTCGCTAACGGCAGTTTGCAGCTGGGATATCGTACGACTAAGCTCTGTTACGTCGCCTTTCACCATCTCTACAGCGCTAGTGTTCTTTAGCTCTTTTAGGCGCTGGTTTAGTACAAAAACCACCAGCCCGAACCCAACCAATAGCGCCGCCAACAATATCATAATCATAAGCTCTGTTGTCATGAGCTTATTATACCACTAGGCACTAAGCGCGAGACGTATTGCAATAACCGTAAACAGTACAAACAATAGTGCAACCATTAGACTTGCTGACTGCACGATCCACGAAAATAACATATAGCTCAGTCCAAAGGCGATCGCCACTACCACAGTAGCTAGCAGCCATGGAAGTAATGTCACGACAGAAAATACGCCCCACATCGCAAGGCCAACCGCCAGAATTACCAACAACGGGCGAAATGTTCGTTCGCGCACTAAAAATACCAGGCCTACCATTGAACCCAATATAATAGAAACTGTGCTGGCAAACCCTTCTTTGCTACCGCACCGGATTGATGCGATGCCTTCACGACACATAATTGGCTCAAACACAAAGTGTAGTAGCACCAAATTAAGTGCGTATGTTACAACTCCGACTAATAGGCCGATCAGCCCGATCGAAAATAAGGTACGCCAATTCATCGTTGCCCACACTAGCTGAGGGTCTCGTGCCTCTACCATTCTTGCCATTTAAAATATTCTCCCTAATTTATAGGCCTATTGTATCAGCTTTTTGTAGGTAAGTCGATATCGTGTTTTAGGCTTCTCGTTGGAGGTACCATATACCACCCACGCATGCTATCACAACTCCGCCGATCACATCTAGAGGAGTATGAACCAGCGCAAGCACACGGCCGATCCCCACCAGTACAGAAAGACCCGCAAGTAGCAACGCTATGTTCTTTTTACGCGTCTCAAACCACACTGCCAGTGTAATAGCTGTGACAAACAGCATATGATCTGATGGAAAACCTGGATTCTTCAAATAGTACGCACCTGGCTGCACGCCTAGTAGTTCAAAAGGACGCAGTAATTCAGGCTGATATACAGATGCTACTAGTTTTGCAATCAAGTACGCAGTGAGGCCCGCCATCAGTATGCGGCAATATGCTCTATAGCGATTTGACGCGGGGATCTTTGTTAGTAATGCCCATGCCCCTACTAGTACAACCGGCACCACTGCACCGTCGGCAATTAGTTTTATTAGTGTTTGTGTGTCCATAGGTATGTATCAATTGTAGCACTTTAGTATAATGGACCTATGATAGATTTTATTACACGTATAGTTATAGCAGGTGGCATCATGGGACTACTTGATGCATTTTGGCTCAGTGTTGTTGCAAACAAATTTTACAAGTCGCAGATAGGTTCATTATTACTAGAAAAACCAAATATGTCTGCCGCAATATTATTTTATATCATCTATGTGATCGGTATCGTTGTGTTTGCTATTATGCCAGCACTGGAAAAGGGTTCGTGGGGCGTAGCAGCAGGACTTGGCGCGTTGTTTGGCTTGATAGCCTATGCTACCTATGACCTTACAAACTTAGCGACGCTAAAAGGCTGGAGCATGCGAGTTGTTGTAGTTGATATGGCATGGGGCGCAGTGCTCACTTCACTCGTTGCAGCAACGTCATTTTGGATACTTCGTACATGGCTGAATCAATAGCAGTCGATTTACTGTGGTCGCTTGCCACAGCCTGGGCAGTAATGAGTCTCGCCTTTTGGTATGGTCACCGTAAAAAACGATACGATATCGTGGACACTGCCTGGGGGCTTGCCTTTATCGCGATTGCACTCAGCTTGCTTTTGCGCCACGGCATCGGTACAACCAGCACTATATTACTGCTAGGTATGGTAATTGCCTGGGGCCTGCGCTTGGCTCTGCATACATTTCAGCGTTTTTCACGTACTGCCAATGAAGATCCGCGCTATGTTGAGCTACGCAAAAAATGGCCAACCCAGCGCCAAGGCCTGCGCATATATGTTCGCATCTACCTAGTGCAAGCGCTGTTGGCTACGGTTGTGGCGCTACCCATAATTAGCATTTTGGGCGGCAGCATATCACCCATTACTAGCTATGCAGCACTTGGTATTGCAGTGTGGTTGTGCGGGTTTATTATTGAGATAATGGCCGATCTACAGCTAAGGATCTTTCTGTCTATTCCAGAAAATCGTTCGCACATTATGAAAGATGGCTTATGGGCATATTCTCGTCATCCAAATTATTTTGGTGAGGTTGTACTATGGTGGGGCATTGGTTTGATGGCATATGGCACCTCGCACATGTATCTGGCGCTTATTGGGCCATTGGTTATTACACTTTTAATCTTGTTCGTATCGGGTATTCCGCCAGCTGAGGCACGCATGTCAAAAAAAGCGGGGTGGAAGGAATACGCCAAAAAAACGAATGCGCTGCTGCCATGGCCGCCTGATGAACGCTAGAATATAGCTTCAACCCCTTGAGATGAGCCGAGGTTTAAGGTACAATCTACACTGACACATTGAGGATTAGCCAAGTGTGAGAGTCGCCTGTGGCGGGTCGCAAGGCCGGAAACCCGGTGTGATGTACATCACCCGAGTTGAGGCGGGGCCGAGACTGATTTGTTTGGTACAAACAAGTCAGATCGTGGCAAGGCAACACCTTACCGTATCCCTATACACAAGGTGTCATCAACACATCGAAGAAATGTAACAACAACAAATCATATTGGGGATTGGCCAAGTGGTAAGGCAACGGGTTCTGGTCCCGTGATCGGGGGTTCGAATCCCTCATCCCCAGCCAGATGCGACAGCAGAATTTGAGACCCATGTCACTAATTCTGCTTTTGCATCGCCAGGAGAGATATATCGAAGAAAAGAGTCGTTAACGCGGCTCTTTTTGGTGCCCGCTCAATTTAGGTGGGAATAACCATTGCTCTTCTGTTGTAGAATAAATACATATGGAAAAAGCGATATACGAAAAACTTCAAAAAGATTTTGAGTGGTTCATATCATACTGGGTCGGCAAGTCCTTCCATGATAGTAAGGTCGGCAAGTTTGGCCTACGCTGGAAAATGACAAAGGTATGGAATTCCAGGATGGCCCATGCCGGAATACCAGGTCAGGTCAGAGATACGCTTGGAGAGGAAGATGCCACGCGATTATTTCAGGATATTAGCGACGACATAATAAAAGACTCAGCAAAACTTGCCCAAGCAACCAAAGATTTCGAGTCGTTCGGCCAGTCATTCAGTGGCGGACCAACAGGTGAAAATTTAATTGGTCAACATATTAACTCGAGCCTAGATGCTGAACAATATTTATTGTCGAAAGGTGTCACTAAGTCTTTGGCAGATATATCAGTCCTAACTGGTATTATCTCCACACTTGCAAAAAATAACATCGAGTACGAGTTATTCAATTTCGAAAACGAAATCTTTATATCTGCTAAAGGCTATGGAAAAATATTCGGTAATCGTCTCCCGTTACGAATGGAGTCAATCTTCGGAAGTTATGATCCGATGAAGAGCCAAACCGATGAATTTGTAGACCTGATTGATAAAATAAACATTGAATTAAAATTTGGATTCATTCACTATGAGTACATATCCGATCCGGAGATTGAAGACAGCGAACTCGGCAGCGCATCACACGTCATAAATGACCTCGCATCACTTCAGGATAGCGGTAAACTGTCATCATTCATCGAAACGATAATCTACTATAATTCGAAAATCGATACTTCGCTCACAGATACTGCGTTAATGGAGTTGCTCCTAGGTAGAGAGGACGATAAGCGTATCATCCTGGATCGACTTAAATCTTACGAGTTTGACGAAACAGAGGAAATCATACACGATTCATCTGTCGAATCATCGTCCGTAATCCCGAAAACTGGCGAATGGACGTTACCGAACCTTGATCTTCTTAATGACTCTCCTGAAGGTTCGATTAAAAAGTCGGGAGTAGTGCCTCTAAAATCAATCCTTAAAACCGATGCTTTCATAAATTCTGATCAGCCGCTGACATTTGCTCTAGGGACTGATAGTGAAAATAAGCCTGTCACAGTCGGATTGCAAATGCTTGGAGCTATCATGGCCGCCGGTCAAACAGGTTCAGGCAAGTCTACATTTACTGAAACGACTTTATTGCTCAGTCTGCTTTTTCAGTACACGCCAGACGAACTCAAACTTGTTCTTATCGATCCTAAAGTCGTACAGTTTCCGCAGTATAATGGTATTCCGCACTTACTTCAGCCTGTGATTACTAACCCTACCGCTTCTCACGAAATATTCGACTGGTTATTGAGCGAGAGCAAGCGAAGGATCGAAAGATACGATCGTGAGCTGCCGAGTCCATTCATAGTTATCGTTATAGACGAAGTAAGCGACTTGATGGCAGTAGATAAAGACTATTTTGAATCAGCATTCTCGTCACTGGCAGAGTCGGCGGACAAGACTGGAATTTATCTTTATATTGGCACGAGTCGACCAAGCCCGGATATTTACACAGATAAATTAAAGAAAAGTATCGGCGGTAGAATCGTATTTAAAACCGCATCAGAGATAGATAGCGTGAGCTTGCTCGATGAGCCAGGAGCCGAGCAACTGGCTGGTTACGGAGAAATGATCTTCAAACCATACCATGGATCTGAGACTATCAAGCTTCAGTCCCCATATGCATCAGATAATGAAGTTGTGCGAGTTACTGATTTTTGGCGGAATCAGTAGACAATTTTTCATCGAGGTTTATTTATATTCTTTTGACGCATATTCTTAAACGAAAATATTTACGAGGTAAATCATCAACAGAACTAAAATACCGATTAGCAAAACGTTTGTTATATTCTTGCCATTTCGTTCCCAGAAACTAGGTGGAACTTCACCGAAGTAATCGAGTATATACGACCACTCGGTGCCTCGTGGCTGATCAATTAACTCGAGCATTTCAATCACTTGTTGGTTTAATTTCGCTTTAACTCTAACTAAATCTTCGTCCTGATATCCGTGCAATTCTTTGAAGTTTTTCGTTCTCATCGGAAGCTGAGCCATAAACTCTAGCAATCCATCATCCATCGGCGAATAGAGTAAATGTGCGTATGACTGGAATCCATCGCGACCCGCGCGACCGATTTGCTGTGTATAATCTGTCACGCTCAAAGATGGAGACAGGTGTATGACGTGTCGTATATTCGGAATATCGATGCCCATACCAAATGCCGACGTACTTATGAGAATATTATTTTCTGGCTTCTCGGTTCCCGTAAAACGATTTTGAATCTGCATCTTCTGCTTCGACTCAAGTTTGCTGTGATATAGCTCAACTTCGAGATTGTTTTTACGAAGATCTTCTAGTAAGTCTTCACCCGCTTTGATGGTAGGAGTAAAGATCAGAATCTTCTGATCGGGGTTTGCAGCCAAGACGCGTTTGACGTACTCGTGTTTACCAACTTTCGGGTAGCCGTTCTCGTCGAGCTCACCAACTTTGTGAACTAGAATCTCAATATTCTTTCTTTCAAACCCTGTCACTATTACTCGTGCTTCGGAAATGTTCAGTGATTCTAGTATGTGCGCCTGACTCTCTTTTGATGCGGTAGCTGTCAGTGCGATTACGGGTGGATTGCCAAGCCTTTCCCTTAGCTGGCCAAGTTTTCTATATGAGGGCCGGAAAGCCATACCCCACATCTCGATAGAATGAGCTTCATCTACTACGAGATGGGCGTAGTCGTTATAGAGATAGGCGGTTTGAGGATCCTTCGATCCAAATCTTTCAGGGGCAACAAATATGAATTTATAAAGCTTTTCCCTGATAAAGCCATAACGCTTTTTCTTTTCTTCAGTCGCTAGGTCACTGTTAATATACGTGGTTGGTATTTTCTTTGACCATATACTCTCAACTTGGTCTTTCATGAGTGCTTTAAGCGGTGATACGACTAACGTTGATTGGTCTGCAAGTAATCCTGGAAGTTGGTAGCATACAGATTTACCTGATCCTGTAGGTGTTACAAATAGGACACTTTCGCCAGCGAGGGCCGCACGGATAGTTTTTAGCTGGCCAGGACGGAATGTCTTTTGCTTTGTGAGAAAGTACAGATAGGGGGTTAGATCAAAACCGTCATCAACACCGAGTAGTCTTCTTATTCTCGAGAGGGCACCTTTAGTGAGCCTGTTCATTTTGAGCAGTATTCCATGACTGTCAGGGTAAAACGCATGAAATTCTATATGCATGTTTTTATGGTGGATATCACAGAGAGTGATTAAATTATCCGGTACTTCTTTACCACCGAATTGTTCTGGTAGAACGTGATGAAGATTAATCCTGTCGCCATTATGCCTAGACAGCTCGCAGCCATCCCATTGGCAAGTTTCATTGTCACGTTCATAACATACTTTTCTTACGTCTGATGGTATAGGTCTCTTCGTCATTATTGGCCCATCGGTATTGGAAATGAGTCAATGAAATTAGCTAGTGCGTCAGGATTCTTTGCGAGGTCGACCTCAATCCAGTTATCTAGGGCTCCATGATCTATAAGCGTTTGCTTCTCTTCATAAAATAGATCGTCATCAAACCACAAAAACGGCTGAGAAAAATCTATTGCCCTAGTCTTCGCTGTCTCCCATGATGTGGGCTTTATCTTTTTCATTAACGCCAGTACATCGGTATCAAAAAGATGCCCTATGTGTTGTATCGGCACGGAAGCGTCTCCGTTACAGTGGGTAGTAAGCCAGTAGGTAGTGTCAGGATATTCAGTTAATACTTTACGCAAAAATTCGTTAGCGTGATTAGCGGGGTGAAGATCGTTAGCTAGCAATACTCCGTCAATATCTAGATAAATATCTGTTTTCATTGTTACTAATTATAGTTCAGTTTCGATCCTTCGTTGTATTTTCTTATCTTTTACGAATAAGGGCATGTTTAGCCCTCTGATAAACCCGTCTTGTTCGCTAAGCGAACCTTGTCGCAAGATGTAGCTCGCATAATTCTTGAAGTGAGCCCGTTCACTTGATTCTATGCCGTGGTCTTTGATGAGTTGGCTCGTCACTCGCTTGTACTGTTCAACTTTCTTGAATAGTTGTTCGGCAGGCTCAATATCATCAAGCTCTCCTGCGTCTACCATTGCTAGTATTTGCTCGGTTATCATATTTGCTGTTATTGAACGCTCTTTGCAGTCGGGATCTTTGGTTGATTTGGTGCATCTATAGTAAACATGTCTATTTCTAGTGCCGTCTTTGAGTTTTTTGTAGTGCTCTTCGACCGTCAGCCGTGAGCCACAGGCACCGCAGTAGAACAGATGCTTGAACGGGAACTTCTTTGAACCCCAAGCTGGTTTTTCGTCAGGTACTATGTCCGCAATACGGTCACGCACCAAGTCGAACAGTTCTTTGGTGATGATCGGCTGATGAAGTCCTTTATAAAGTGGTCCATCTTCTGGGTATTTGAAATATCCGTAGTAAAACGGATTTGTTAGTATTCGATATATCTGACTCAGGGACAGCCTTGCACCTGCTTTGGTCGTGAAGCCGGACTCGTCTAGCCAATCTTTGATGGTTCGGCCACTTTGGTGCATTAAGCCAGATCGCTCAAATATTTCTTTGATTATCGGCGCTCGGTCAATATCAATAACTATATCCTTGACCCCACTAAAGGATCGGTTTATATATCCGATTGGAGCCGAACCTGGTCGCCAGCCCATTTCACACTTGGCGCGAATACCTCGTTTCACATTTATACCTCTATTGTCATTTTCGAGCTTTGCTTGTGAGCACAGAATCATGAGTAAAAACTTTTCGTTTGGCGTATTACTGAAGCTTTGCCCGAATGTCCTTATGCGTTGCAGCTTATTCATGTCCATTAGGTCAACCAAAGACCCCAGGTCACCTGCATTTCTACTCATTCGATCTGGCGACCATGTAAGTATAGCCTCGAACTTACCATTCCTCAGGTCATGCAATAGCTCATTAAATACCGGTCTATGTCCAGACTGCTTCGCCGAAAAGCTTTCCTGTTTGATTTCTACAATATTCAATTTTTCACGGTCTGCCATTGCTGTCATTTCTTTTATCTGAGAATCGATGCTCATAGCTTGCCGCTCATCGGATTCGCTCGATTTTCGAGCGTATAGGCAGTACCTCATGTCAGTCTTCGTATCCATACAACAACAAGGTACCGCAACGGTTTTGTAAGTCTAGCTATTTATGACCACAATTTTATATATTTGACCAAGTTTTGAGCATGGCAATATAAGAGTAAAAAAGTTATAATTGTAGTAAATGTTACCAAAGATTATTGATAATGGGCGTAAACAGCTGGGGGATACGCTTAACGAAATTGCTACGACCCACGATAACCTTTCGATTGCGACTGGATACTGGGATCTTCCTGGCCTGCAAATCTTGTTTGAGAATATAAAAAACTATAAATCAATTCGTCTGATTATTGGTCAGGAGCCATTAGCGCCTCGTTTTGCAAAAGCACTCGATATAAATCGGCCTGAAGATACGTTCCCAGAAGTTGATTTTCGCGAGAACCTTATAGACCTAGAGCAGCGCCAGGAATTCCGTGATCTTGTCTATGCAACAAAACAACTCATTGCCGAAGGACGACTTGAAGTACGCGTCTATCGTAAAAGCTTTTTGCATGCCAAAGCTTATATATTCGGCAGATATGAAAGCGAAAGTGCAGTAGGCGTAATAGGGTCATCGAACTTTACCCGTGCAGGTCTCACTGCAAACACAGAGCTGAACGCTCTTGAAAGCGATCATCGTATCGTTAAGTTTCAACCACACAATGATACAGACGAGTACGGCCATCTTAGCTGGTTCGACACCATATGGAATGATGAGCTTACCGAAGAATGGAACGGTAAGTTCAGCGAGCTTCTAGGTAACTCGCCAGTTGGCGATGTGGTTTACTCGCCGCACGACATGTATATGAAGACCTTGTACGAGCTATACACAGACGAAATCGTCGAAGATACTGAGCTGTCCGACGAGACATCTAATATTCTCTTTGATTTTCAGCAGCGTAACGCAAAGTTGCTCCTCAAAAAACTAGAGAAATACGGCCTAGCTATGCTAGCCGATTCAGTGGGTCTTGGTAAAACGATCACAGCTGGTGCCGTCATCAAGCACTTTATCGAAGAAAACAATGCAAAACGTATCTATGTTGTCGCACCGGCTAGCTTGACCGAACAGTGGCGAGAAGACTTAGCGAAAGTGCACAATCTTTTCGGTGGATTTGAAGTTATCTCGATGCAAGATATGCGCAAAATTGAAAAAGCACGCTTCATTGATCAGTACGCCCCAGTCGACTTGTTTGTTATCGATGAAGCCCACAACCTACGTAATGACGCGAGCCTGCGGCATCAGGAGCTACTTGATTGGTTTAGCGAGAATCCTGATAGCAAAGTCCTGCTACTCACCGCTACTCCGATCAACAACTCTCTGACGGATTTCGTTAACCAGATTCAACTTGCAGCCAAGGGCAGTCTAGAATCATTCCCGGTCGTTTTCCCGACTTCGAAAAAGAACGAAGTTATCGATTTCTTTGAGGCTGTTAAGCGATTATCGAGTGAAATGAAACAATCAGAGAATCGAGGCGAAAAGCCTGACTTCAATAAGGTTAACCGCATCATGCGGCAAGGCTTGCGACACTTCCTCGTACGAACCACCCGCAAAGGTATTGAACGAGAATTTGGCGGCCTGCAAGGTAGCGATGGGTCTATGAAAATATTCCCGAAAACAAGCGTTACACCTTCGCCATACAACTTTAGTGATGATCTTGGTGCGGCAATCGGCAACGTCATCAATAGCAATCTACATGTATTCGGCGATCAGAATCCACGTAAACTTGACGTTGATTCGCTTCTTGAACAAACCCAGCGAACCAAACACCCGTTAGATCTTATAAACGAAGTGGCGCGCACTGATGCCGATTACACCAATAACGTATTTGTAAATGTATTTCAGGTTCTGCTACTACTTGGATTTTCACCGTACCGTTCAGAAACATACCAGCACCGATTCCACGGCAAGACTCCTGAGGAATTAAAGCAATTCAAACTATCACCCGAAGAGTCATTCTCGCTACAGAGTCAGATGAGCGTCCACAACATGATGCGAGTGACATTGCTAAAGCGT
>JAGOVX010000019.1 GCA_018060465.1 Candidatus Saccharimonadota bacterium
GTATACAATCCTTATCTGAGCAGCCACGATTGCAATGAAAACTCCTATAGTGCTAACAGTCATAAGAATCAGCTCTACAATGCCAACCCAGGCTGACGTGTTATTTTGAAATAAAAATGGTATGAGTAAAGGAATGTAGGGTGCATGTAATTGCACACAGCTAAGAAGATAGGTAATGATGACTATGGGCGCGAGCACTGAAAAACGTTGCAATTTCCGGTTCGGCTCATCGCTCGGTACCTGCGGCGTTTTTTTATTTTGTTTGATGGCAGGCGATATATCATACGATAATATTTTTTGTAATCTATTCATGTAGGTAGTATAGCAAATGAAAACGCCACCGCGTGGCTCCAGGCGGCCAGTTATCAAAATCAACTGGCTCGCCGAGCGGGGGTGGCTAATTGCCTGCCAGCATTCTAAGCATGAGCAGGATAATGAGCAGGGCTGTGGCCATAACTATGGCCATGCCGATGAGTGCTGCAATTCGGCTTTTAAACACGAACCCTCCCAGCATCACAAGCAACCCGATAGAACAGAAAAAGAGGTAAAGCATCTTCACTAATCTTTCTACTTACCACCTTGTACGGAATGTACCAGGATAATCTTATATTAACATAAAACTATAAAAATAGCAAGCATTTGGCATGTCTTCAGATAGGCGTAGTGCTGTAGTTTACAGTGCGGCTTCAACAGCTGCCCAGGTAGCGTCTGGGTTGTCGGTTGGAACGATGATAGTGACTTGGTCGCCCATATTGATACGGAAGTACGTAACGCTGGCAAGCAGTATGCGGTATTCTCGGCCATTCGCTTCGACATAATACGTTCCGTCGTGCTGCTGCAATGTGCCTATCACTTGTGTGCGGTCGATTGGGCCGATTTGTTTGTAGATAAAGCTACCATCGTCGGCAATCGTCAGCTTTAAGATGTCGCCTTCGACTAGCTTTGACTTGCTAGCGTAATTGGCGGGCACTGGGTATTCTTTGCCATCTGGACCGGCCATTTTCTGGCCATCAAATACACCTTCAACCACTTTGCCGCTTACTTCCTCGCGGCTGCTGGCTGGTGTTACAATTTGGTCGTCTTCGCCCAAAATGCTAATAAGTAATTCTTTTGCGGCTGCTAAATTGGTTTCAGCATCCTGGATCAGCGCTTTTAGACGTTTCACCTGTTTTTCTGGTAATTCAGACATATTTTCTCGCAGTTCCTTGTCTGTTTTATATTGTGGTACTACCCCATTATATATCAAACGAACTACGAATGGTCAAGTATATTTTTTTCCACAAATGTTTGAGAGGTAGTCGTAAAATCGTTGTAAAATAAATACCCGCTGTATAACACAACGGGCATTTACTGCAAAACAATGTGGTCTTTTTGTCTAAAATTAGACGAGTTCTACAGTTGCGCCAGCTTCTTCTAGAGCTTTCTTGGCTGCTTCTGCTTCTTCTTTGTTTACCTTTTCTTTTACTGGTGCAGGTGCGCCATCTACGATAGCTTTTGCTTCACCCAAGCCTAGGCCAGTCAATTCTTTTACTGCCTTGATCACAGCTACTTTTTGAGAACCTGCGTCTTTTAGGGTTACAGTAAATTCTGTCTTTTCATCTTCGGCAGCAGCACCAGCGTCACCGCCAGCTGCTGGACCAGCAACAGCAACAGCGGCTGCAGCGGGTTCAATACCGTATTCATCTTTTAGTACGTTCTTTAGTTCGTTAACTTCTAGCACAGTCAGGCTAGTAAGTTCTTTTGCCAATTTAGCTACATCAGCCATGTTGGACTCCTTATCTTCTTAAAAATTAATGTGTTGCTTTGGCTTCAATGCCATCTAGGAGGGCATGAAGATTGCCTGAAAGGGCATTGGTAGTGTCGTGCACCGGTGATAGCAATTGTGCCACCACTTCGGCAATGAGCTGATCTTTGCCAGGTAGGCTCGCGAGAGCTTTTACTTCAGCTTCTGCAAGTGCAGCACCTTCACTGCTAAAACCACCTGCCAACTTTAGGTCAGCGTGATTCTTTGCAAAGGCGTCAAGTACTTTTGAAGCCATCACTTCGTCAGTGTCGGAAAATGCATACAGCAACTGACCTTCGAGCAACGAAGTATCAGTTTCTTTATAGCTAGCACTTTCACCCATCGCTACGCGTACGAGGCGGTTTTTTACCACTATAATTCGTACACCGGCATCGCGGGCTGCAGAACGAAGCTCTTGCAAATCTGCAACACCTAGTCCAGCGTACTGGGCAAAGGCGACAGATTTTGCACTAGCAAATGCGTCTTTCATCTTGGCAACCAAAGCTTGTTTCTGATCTTTTGTAATTGCCATACAAATCCTTACGTTAGTTTTTAGTAGACCACACTGTTAATGAACGTCATGTGACTGGAATTAAAAAAGTTCCTGCACACGGACAAGACCTTACGTAGAGAGAATAATTGTATTCACCTCGGTAGCAAATTAAGCATTGGTTTCCCTTTGCGGCTACTGTCTTTGGTAGTGTCTAACGACTATTTTAGCATAAAATGAAACGTCTAACAATAGTCTATCGAAAGATGGCAGGTAGCGTTGAAGGTAGTTGATTGGCTGATATATCTGGCTTCATACGCTCGTGTAATGCGGTGATCTTTTCTGTTAATTCATGCGTCTCTTTGTCGCTGAGTTTTCTACCCAGCTTCTTTGCGATTTTTAAAATAATATGTGAAGCAGCGCCAGAACGTGCATTATCGCGGGCATCCTGCGACAGAACTTGGATTTCTACAGGCAAGTCAACCTTTTGAAGATTGCCCTGCTGATCGTTGTATTCGTGTGTCAAGAAAAATGTAACTTTCGCTACATGAAACCCATATTGCTCATCATCCCTTGTATCAAACTTACTTTCATCTACTGCATCAATACCCTTCTCGCGTAGACCTTCACGTACGAGCTGTACAAATTCGGGTGTACCCTTTATGTGAAATGGCTGATTGCGGCTAGGTGATGCCTTGAATGTAATTTGAGTACCCTCGTGGCGCATAAGGTTCTCTAGTAAGGTTGCATACACGAAGGGCACCGTAGTATCTTTTTCGGATATTAGAGTAAACGCAAACTTATCCATGATAGGATTTTCGCTGCCAATCGTAATCAAATCCCGCGCTATCTTTTCGAGCTCAGAGCCACCAGTTTTTACCCGTGCTCGAAGCTTCGCTGTAGAATCCTTGTTTTCATGGCTAGTATCATAAGGGGCAT
This sequence comes from Candidatus Saccharimonadota bacterium, assembly GCA_018060465.1. Lineage (GTDB taxonomy): Bacteria > Patescibacteriota > Saccharimonadia > Saccharimonadales > Saccharimonadaceae > UBA1020. The sequence goes on from JAGOVX010000019.1 coordinate 3,213, forward strand.
CTTTAGCCGACAATACATCGACAAGGCCAGAAACCATACAAATAGCATCATCTGATTTGCCTGCATCAAAAATGGAGAAGTCCTCTCCTCTATCCTCGCCTATGTAGTCCATCACATAGCGAAGATGGGACAATCTATCCAGCGGTGTGCCAAATTGTGCATCGTAATCCTTCTGTGCGTGTAACGCATCTTTGTTTCCTGCGAGAGCATATCGAAGTTTGCGGGCTTTACTTAGCATGGATGATTCTAGTGTGTCGTAGCTTGCCAAATAACTGAGTGGAGCCAGTACTGTCTCTGCTTCAAAAATACGATTCATGACCGCTTCCTCATCCAGCGTTTCGCCATTTTCGTACATGGCTAGTTGCGTATCAAGAAAATAAACTGCATCGATCGCACGAATCAGTACAGCTTCACGCGGCAACGTTTCGATGCCTATCGATGCTTCTAGTGCATCAAGTGGTAAATTGGGGCTTGGCATCATGCTGGCTTTTTTATACGAAGGGGCCTGTTCTGACATCTCGGTACTTACCGACGTCCATAGTTCACTCAGATTTTCTAAGCCCGCCAAAATATTAAAAGTTTTTGATGATTCTAGTTCTGAGACTGAAGGATTAACCATGTAACTTTGAAAAGCTTGTATGATATTTTTTGCAAGTATATCATCTTTGATCAAACCGCCATCTCGTACAAATACATACAGTGACAACGCATCAAGAAAACTTGGATTTGCAATAATCTCGTTTGGAAGATACACTATTGCCACTTCGCACAGCTGCCTAGTAGTTTCTCCCAGTCGTTGTTTGTTTTCAGGGTCTGTGTGCATATGCGAGTTTACGTGATCGAAAAACGGTTTTGTTCGAGAAGGAACGCCGTCAGTATCAAATTTTGCGCTTTCACGTGCTAAATCTTGAAGTTTAGGATTGCTCCCTTCAGTCTGGAGGTCATGCACTTTTGTAGTAGTGTGAGTTTCAGTCATTTGCGTGTATACCAATACATAGTAGTATATCGTACTCTACGGTGGTTACGTCAGAAGCGCTCGAAGGCTTTTCTGGATATCGTCAATTGTTCGCATTTGACCGTTACCATCTGTACAGATGATTGCCGTAAATTCCTCAGGGTAGAGCCTGCACAGTTCTTCGTAATTTGCCTTGGCTTTTTCTAGGTGGCTGGCATCTGCCTCGTGAATATCGCGCTTTTTATCGGTGTAGGCTCGAACTTCCTTTTTATCGACATTTGCTTGCATAAACGTAGTCGGCATTACTAGCACAACACTTTTTGTAGGACGCGGAATACCTAGTACCTCATATTCAGTCTGCATAGTGCGTTCATAAAATGTTCTTCGTTCGGCAATGTCAGCAATCTTTGCACCTTGATGTGCTAGATTTGATGCGACATAGCGATTGGAAATAACGAATGCATCTGGTTTTTTGAGATATTCAATAATTTCAGCTTTTGCCGCGTAGCGGTCAATTGCGTATGGCAGTGAACCTAGCTCGGCAGAAACGTCATTCGTGCCGCCGTATGCGCCGTTCAAGTAGCGTTCAACATAATACGCCGACGGCTGGCCATAACGAGGAAAGTCGGTTTCAAGCACGTCTTTTCCTGCCTGACGCAAAAATTCTGTCAGTAAACGTGTTTGAGTACCTTTTCCAGATCCATCACCACCTTCTATGGCGATAAACACGCCCATTATTTCATTCCTTTAGCCAACCCATCAATCACAGGCGCACTTACTCGAGAGTCTTTATAGGCTCGTGGCAGCATGTCTTGAGGCTTCCATGTTGCAATTAGCTCATCTAATTTATCGGTATGCTGGTATTTGCCGCTGATGCCATTTCGCCCGCTGGCGTACCCACCTTCAACAGGGCCGGTATGATGGAAGATTAGCTGCCCTACACGCTCACCAACAGGTAGTACGACGCTTTCGTGCATATTCAAGTTGTAGATTTCAAGTGTAATTCGGTTTATGTAGCCTGGGTCTACCCAACCGGCATCAAAACAGACAGCTACGCCATTTCGGCCCCAACTACTGCGACTTTTTACTTCGCACGCACCGCCATGAGCGCGAATGCCGACAAATTCGTGGGTATGACCTAGTATGCGCTCGCCCGGAGCAAGTACGATGATAGGATGATCGGGGGGAATGTTTGCAAATAACGGCTTGTTATTCTCCTTGCACCATTTTTCGTGCGACATGGCTTCTAGTGGCCCCTTGAAATACCGTGCAACATCGTTCTCGTCAAAGGGGTTGTATACACCCATTGCTTCCGGTTGAAATTCTTGCTTGTAAAAATAGTGACCCAACGTAAAGTCTAGGCTTGCTTCAGAGACATGCGCATCGCTAAACGGTACGCACACAATCGTGCCATCATGAATAGCGCTACGTATTTCGGTATTACTGTATACTCCCATAACTCCTCCCAGTATACCAAACCCCAACCTGCAAAGGTTGAACCTTTGCAAAGGACTTATATGGTATAGTATAAATATTATGCCGCACAAGAATGTTATACGCCATTTTGAATCAGGAGCGACGTATCATTGCTATAACAGAGGTGTAGAAAAGCGAATTATCTTTAATGATGAGCAAGATTACGGCGTGTTTTTGCAGCGGTTAAAGCTGATGCTGGCCGACCCGGAAATAATTTCCGAAGATTACCCAGAGCGACAGCGCTTAAAATCGTATTATGGAGATATCGAGCTGCTTTCGTACTGCTTGATGCCGAACCATTTTCATCTTTTACTTTCGCAGAAGACAGATCATGCAATTCCGGAAATGATGCAGACACTTTCAACCTCGTATACCATGTATTTTAATGCACGTAATGACCGCGTGGGCTCATTGTTTCAGGGGCGATACAAGGCCAGTCGTGTTGATAGCGATGCGTATGCGCTGCATATTTCTCGCTATATCCACTTAAACCCGTATGATCTTCCTGGTGGGTTCGAGCGCTATCTCTACTCTAGTATGCGCTATCTTGCCGAACCGTCGACATGTCCAGAATGGCTTAATGTCGAAAAAGTGCTTGAAAATCACTACGATTCATATGAAAAATATCGGCAATTTGTCGAAGAATATGCCAATTCTGACGATTTTGAGTACCTCGAAGACGATTTCTCTCTCGCCTAACCAGCAAAGGTTGAACCTTTGCAGGGAGGAAATGTGGTGTAATTAGCAAATTTGTGAAGGTATGGTTAGCGTTCGAGTAGGAGCAAATGCGTGTGCTGATGCGTAATTGAGCGCATTACATCTTTCGGCGCACGTGCATACATAGAATAGCCATCAATTTCATACTGTGAGATAATCTGCAGTAATTCCATCGCTTCTTGCTGATTCATCTCTGAAAAGTTTTTCACGTGGCGCTTTGGTACGGCCATAAGATGTTCATTGACGTGCTTTGAGTCCCATTCTTCGTATGGAAAAAGTGCTCGCAAAATTACAAAATGTGAATATTTGGCAATAATTTCACGATCGCCGAGTTCGCAAAACGGACATTCAGGGCCGGCCGTTTGCTTGTAGGCTTGGTAGGCGGCGGTAATTTTAGGATCTCGCGAGGGCATCGATGTTTAGTGTATCATGAAAGTATGAAAGCGATTGTTGTAGCGATGGACAGAAATAACGGTATCGGAGCCGATAACGATTTGCTGTGGCAGCGCGATTTGCCGGCCGATTTGAAGCATTTCAAGAAACTTACTACCGGTGGTACGGTGATTATGGGGCGTAAAACCTACGAAAGTATCGGTCGCCCACTACCGAATCGTGAAAATATTATCGTAAGCCGGTCTGATATTGAAATAGACAGCATAGTTGCGGTAAAAAGTTTGGCCGAAGCATATGAAAAGGCTACGAGTGAAAATGTATATGTAATTGGTGGTGGTCAGATCTACGAGCAAGCACTGGGTGACGTGGATGCGCTATACGTAACAGAGGTTGATGCTGACTTCTCTAATGCGACTGTATTTTTCCCTCAAATCAACTGCGAAGATTGGCAAGAAGTGCTGCGCGATCATCATGAGGCAGATGAGCAGAATGCCTACGCCTATGATTTCGTAACATACACTCGTATCATATAGCAGCCACTCATCAACACCTTAAAAACTATACTACGACATATTTCCTTCGTGCAAAGGTTCAACCTTTGCGGGGTTAGACGGCGATGGGGGCTTTGATGGCTGGGTGTGGGCTGTAGTCTTCAAGACGGATATCATCGAAGGTGAAGTTATCGATGCTTTTTACGTCTGGATTAAGCCAAAGTTTGGGCAAAGTTTTCGGTGTGCGACTGAGTTGTTCGTCGACTTGCTGGAAGTGATTACTGTAAATATGCGCATCGGCAAGCGTGTGGACGAATTCGCCCTGCTCTAGCTCAGTTACTTGTGCGACCATGGCAAGTAGTAAGCTGTAGCTGGCAATATTAAACGGTACACCCAGGAAGGTATCGGCACTACGCTGATACAGGTGTAGGTCTAATTTGCCGTCGGATACATAGAATTGAAATAGGCTGTGACATGGAGGTAAACCGCCGATCTTCACGATTTCATCGATTTCGGCCGCATTCCAGGCACTTACTATAATGCGACGTGAATCTGGCGAATTTTTTATCATATCAATCGCTCGGGCGATTTGGTCTATGTGGCCGCCCTTGCCATCCGGCCATTTGCGCCACTGGACACCATACACCGGCCCTAGATCACCCCACTTTTCGGCGAAATCATGGTCGGTAGCAACTTTGCTGATAAATTCTTTCATCTGGGTTTTCCATTCGTCTGAATTTACTTCAGGAATCGGCAAGTTGTTTTTTTCAAGATATGCCTTGAACGGCCATTCGTCCCATATATGCACATTGTTTTGCGCTAAATATTCAATATTGCCCGTGCCCATCAAAAACCACAAAAGTTCGTGTACTACGCTATTAAAATAGAGTTTTTTCGTGGTAACAGCTGGAAATCCATCGGCCAAATTGTAGCGAACCTGACGCCCAAACACACTCACGGTGCCGGTGCCAGTACGGTCGGTTTTAGGCGTGCCGTTCGTTTTAATATCTTGTAGCAGTTCTAAATATTGTTTCATTTCGCTCCTGTCATCTAGTTTTATTATAATGAAAAGCTACAATCTACGCTACCGATAGCGTATTTTTACACGAAATAACCATAAATAGTATTGTAATTTAAAAACATAGACAGTATAGTTCATGGTATCAGGGGTGTACGAGGAAGACATACACATATATTCGATGTCTAGGCCCGAATGCCCAAGATATTGGCCCCGCGATGTATGAGATCGCGGGGCCTAAAATGAGCGATATAAATAACTACGCCCGATTAATCTCGGGCGTAGTGCGTAGTATAGTATCGAACAATTAGTTTACGACGTTGTCTACTTTGATTCCAGGGCCCATAGTAGTGCTAATAGCTGTTGTTTTTACAAACGCAGACTTTAAACTAGAAGGTTTTTGGCTTTGCAAACTGTCGAAAAACGCTTTTGCATTGTCCGCAAGCTTGTCGGCGCCAAAACTTACCTTACCGATTGCCAAGTGTACAATTGCTTGCTTGTCAACTCGGTATTCTACCTTGCCGGCCTTTGCTTCAGTAACAGCCTTGGCAACATCAGTTGCAACTGTTCCAGCCTTAGGGTTTGGCATTAAACCGCGAGGGCCTAATAGGCGAGCGTACTTGCCTAATCGAGGCATAAATTGTGGTGTGGCGACCAATATATCAAAGTTTAGTTCTTCTTTGTCGAGTTGTTTCAGAAAATCTTCGTCACCCACTACATCGGCACCGGCCTTTTTCGCACTGGCGTGATCGCCTTCTGGAGCAAAAACAGCTACGCGCACAGTTTTACCAGTACCGTGAGGCAAGCTTACGGTTGCACGAATATTTTGATCTGCCTGACGAGGGTCAACTCCTAGGCGAACGTGAACTTCTACACTTGCATCAAACTTCACAGGACTTGTTTTGGTTGCTAGTTCCAAAGCTTGAGCCAGGCTGTATAGCTTGTCGCTTTCAACTTGCTTGGCAACTTTTTGGTAGCTTTTACTTCGACGTTCACTACGTGGTCGAGTAACAGGCTTGGGGCCCTTCTTTACGTGTGCTTCTTCGTCGCTTTGCGCAGATGTGTCGCCAGAGCTCTTTCGAGCTTCTTTCTCTGTTTTTGCATCAGCTTCATCAAGCGCCTTTTGTGATCGCTTGCCGGCCTTTGCAACAACAGCTTCACGCACTTCGTGGTGCTCGGCGTTCGCAATTGCTGCTTCTATTTCAGCAATAGTATTTTTATCGCTTACTTCTACATTTAATTCTTTTGCCTTTTCCAGCAAATCGGCTTTTTTAGCCATAAGGTTGAAATCCTTTCTGTGGTACAAACCCTAGCGTGTGTAATAGCTGCTAGGTCCCATCATTGATTGTTATCTTATCATTGTAGCACAATTTGCACTAAATGTACAGTTAGCGGTGTAACTTTATACTGATAGCTGAGCTTGCAATGGCCGCACCCACAATCACCAAACCAGTAATACCCGCAATCGCTTCAGGGACTTGAACGAATAAGCCTAGTAAAAGTACTGCAGCCAGCAACGCAATGGTGTAATGCGCGCCATGCTCCAGGTAGCGGTAGGTTTGCAATGTTTTACGGCGCACCATCATAATAGTTAGACTTCGCACCCATAGTGCACCAATACCAAGCCCTAAGGTAATGTAGAAAATATTATTTGTAATAGCAAACGCACCAATAACGCCGTCGAAGCTAAAGCTCGCATCGAGAACCTGCAGGTACATGAATGCCATAAAACCAGCCAGTGCTGAATTTGCTTTTTTTGCACTTGTAACGGTAAAAGAGTCGTTGAACTTGCCGAGTAACAACTGCAATACAACGCCGATTAGGCCTGCAACCAACGTTTCCATTGGATGGTGATTGGCTGGTAAGCACACGATAAGCCCTAGAATAGCCACGCTAATTCCGGTATAGATCCACCACTTTCCCATCCGTTGCAATGGTCGTTCCAGTAGGCTAATCCAGAGTACTTTTCTACCTGGGTCAAAGAAAAATGAAAACGCGAGCATCAGCAAGAACATACCGCCAAACGATGCAATATAGGGGTGTGCTGCAGTGACGGCCTCGGCATACTTTGCGGGGTGATGTAGTGCGATATTGATCACACCCGGAATAGACATGCCCGTAGTGAGGGTTACGAGAATGATTGGAAATATAAGCCGCATACCAAATACCGCTATCAGCATGCCCACAGTCAGGAACATTTGTTGCCAAAATCGACTCATTCCTGCAAGCACACGCGCGTTGATAATGGCATTGTCGAAGCTAAACATGATTTCTACCAATATGAGTACAAGCGTAGTAAATAGCGCTGCTGAGCCCATTTGGATTTTTACAAATAACAAGCTAATAACAGTAATAATGGCACTGATAAAAAATATGCGAAATATGTGATCTTTGTGTAAAAGTTTTTTCATGCGTTAGCGTTATTATACCGTAGCGCTGCAAAGTTTGATACACTAGAGTCGATATGAAAATAGCTGCTTCCTCAACACACCATCCCCTTCACGCTCGGCGACGGAAGCTTACTATACCGCTGGGCGCACAGCGCTTTTTAGCTGCATTCGAGGGCTTTGAGGGCGGCTTTGCTATCGGTACCAGCATTATTGTGGCGCTTAGCTTTTCCAACTTAGATCGTACGGTATTACTTTCTACCGCACTACTTTCTATTACTGTGAACGGTTTTAATTCTGCCAGCATGAAGTACACCAGCGAGCACTATATGGATGAACTCGACGGCAGTGAGAAAAAGAATAAGTTTCGCCACTATTTTTTACCAGCTATTACTGAATTTGCCGCGTATATCGTAATCAGTCTTTTCGCAATCGTTCCTATGATTTTGCTAAATAATATGCTGCATGCGGTGTGGATTGTTGCGGGTATTACGTTGGTAATTTTGTTCGCAGCGGGGTTTATGCGCGGCTATATGCTACGTATGTCACCATGGCGTGACGGCCTAGAGGCGCTAGTACTCGGTTTTGGAATTATATTAGTCGGCTTTATTTTTGGCTATTTGGTGTATGCGACTAGCTAGTAATATAAAATGCCACCAGGGTTTGGTGGCATTTTATAGTATAACGGTTGCACGTTTATTCGGTAACTTCTACACCCATGCTGCGGGCGGTACCAGCGATTACTTTTATACGACCTTCTTCGTCGATAGCATTTAGCTGACCTTTTTTAATTTCAGCGATTTCAGCAAGCTGAGCGCGGCTGATTTTGCCAACTTTTTCTAGATGAGGCTTGCCGCTTCCCTTTTTTATGCCTGCTTTTTCACGAATCATATCGTCGACTGGCTGCCCAAGGCTTTTCCAGGCAAACGTACGGTCTTCAAATACCTTTATGTGTACTATTACGTCTTTGCCCATGAGGTCTTTGGTTGCATCGTTGAATGGATTGATGAAATCCATCATATTGAGCCCCCACTGACCTAGTACTGAACCAACTGGAGGGCCAGCCGTTGCGCGGCCAGCAGGAATACGTAATTTTAAATTCCCAATTATTTTCTTTGCCATGTTGTAATATCCTTATTAGATTACTGCTATAAAGTTGAAGCATTAGCAGTGCGTAACATATATACTATACCACTTGTTAAAAATTGATTCAAGTATATTTACGGGGGCTGCGTATGCTCTACGGCTGATTGTGTGACTGTAATCTGCTTTGAGCCGCTCGATTTTTATACTTTCTTTACCTGCAATGCATCAAGTTCTACTGGAGTGTCACGGCCAAACATGCTGACCATTACACGAATTTTGCCTTTCACCGCGTCAATTTCAGAGATAGCACCGTCGAAACCTTTGAATGGGCCGTCGGTGATAGATACCACTTCACCCTCGGAAAAGTCGATTTGGTGTTTTGGATCTTCCACGCCCATACGTTTCTTGATTTTAGCGATTTCACTATCTGAAACAGGAGTAGGCTCGGTGCCGCTTCCTACAAATCCAGTTACGCCAGGGGTGTTTCGTACGATATACCATGTCTCGTCGGTAAGCTTCATTTCCACCAAGACATATCCTTGGAATATTTTGTTTTCGACAACTTTACGCTTGCCGTTCTTGATCTGAATTTGCTTTTCTTTTGGTACCATCACATCAAAAATCTTGTCAGCCATATCTACGGCGTTGATGCGTTGACGAATACTGTCGGCTACTTTTTCTTCGTATCCACTATAGGTATGTACTGCATACCATTGACGAGTGGAGTCGTAACGATTTTTTCCCATTTTAAATTCCTTGTTACTTTAAAATTAATTCAAATACATATTTAAACGCTACGTCTAACAGTAGTATAAATACCACAAAAAATGCGCTAAATGCCAACACTGCGCCAGTTAGACTCCAGGCAGCAGCCCGTGTAGGCCAGTGAACCTGGCGTAATTCTACCCAAGCACCCTTGAAATAACCCAAAAACGATGCGAGCGGCTTCCATAGCTTGCGCTTTGGCTTGGCTGCCTTTTCAGATACTTTGGCCAATTTTACAGATGTAGCTTTAGACGATTCTGATTTTTTTGTTTTGGCCGACCCGGATGCCTTGATGCGAGTCACTTGTGTATCTGATTTTTTCGCCACGTTGTTCTCCCAATTAAATAAGTCTGCTTGTTGCAGACTGTCAAGCTATAGTATACACCACTGGGGCTATAGTATGCAAGATGGTACAATAAAGCTAATGGTACTTGTTTACTTTGTATTACTTTGCAGCACCGCTATTAGCGCTATCGCTGGCTGGCGCATTGTACGTGCGCTGAAACGATACGAATATATACCAGCAAAGGACGCGGCAAGCTCTACGCCTACAGTTTCTGTGTGTATCGCGGCCCGCAATGAAGTGCATGCTTTGGCTCAGTGCTTGGACTATGTATTAACCAATACCTACGAAAAATTAGAGGTTTTGGTGCTCGATGATAGCTCGGGTGATGAAACCTCACGGATAATAAAATCGTATGCACATGCCGGAGTGCGTTTTGTGCCGGGGCGTGATTTGCCTCAAGGTTGGTTGGGCAAAAATCATGCGTATCAAACACTCGCCATGGAAGCGAGCGGCGACTACGTATTGTACCTAGGGGTAGATACGCTGCTAGGGTCAACGTCAATCGAACAATTGGTTCGGCAAATTACTGCAAAGCAAAAAAGTATGCTGTCGGTCTTGCCTCGCAGAGAAGATGGTATGCATAGCAGTGCCATATTTGGAACCGTACGGTATATGTGGGAGCTGGTATTTTCATCGCCATTGTCACCTCCATGTTCGGGGGCTATTTGGCTTATCGATCGCAAGCGTTTGCTACAGCTAGATCGAGGCTTGGAAGATTATGGTATGTCGGTGCGTCCAGAAAATCACATTGCACGTCAGCTGCAACGCAACAAAGAATATTATTATCTGATAGGAACAGAAGCGCTGGGCGTTCGCTATGAAAAGCATTTGGTGTCACAATTTGCATCGGCCGAGCGTTTGTACTATCCATTAGTGGGACACAGCGTAGTGTCGGCTATTGGCGGACTACTGGCGCTATTTTTGCTGGTGGCTCCTTACGTAGCATTTGTATGGCTGCTAGCCACCGAGCAGTACCAGCTTTGTATTGCTGCGATTGTTGTAGGCGTGTTAGGCTATGGTTCGTTTATGGCATTTAGCTTGGACACCTACCACAAACGAGGCCTGCATCTACGGGCGCTTGTATGGCCATATCTTCTTGTTCAAGAAACGCTACTACTCCTCCACAGTACTATTCGCTATCTTTCGCATACAGTGCGATGGAAAGGTCGTAGCGTTCATGCACGACCAGCAAATAGACAACGCCTGGTAATTGACGAATAAAATTATTTCTTTGGCAGCGTGATACTAAAATGTGAGCCGTGGTTTATGCGACTTTTCACACTTATTTGTGTACCTAATTTTTTAGCCAATTTTGCTGCCACGTACAGCCCGAGGCCCGTACCATTTGTCTCGCGGGTTCGATAATCTTCGGAGCGATAAAACTTGTTAAAGATTTTTGCTTGATCCGACTTTGAGATGCCTATGCCTGTGTCGCTCACGGAAAACTCAATGGTATCTGCATTTTTTTTGGCTTCTAGTGTTACGCTTCCCTCGTTTGTATATTTCAGTGCATTGGTTATGAGGTTTTGTAATAGTTCATGTAGATATAGTCGGCTTGTTTCTACCGCACCAAGATTTGGTGCTACGGAAAGATTTAGATGTAGTTTTTTCTTCTCGGCCTGGGGCGAATATTCATTGTATAAGTCGTGTACAAAACTTGTGACGTCGATTGTCTCTAGTTCACTTGCCACGCCTCGCTCTGCCCTGGATAGCGTAGAAAGATCATTTATCATACCTGCCAGAAAGACTACTTGATCATGCGCTTCTGTCAATGCATCAGCCAACTTGGCTTTTGTGTCTTTACCTCTTTCGAGCAAAAGTTGGGCATTACTTATTGAACCCTCTGCTACAGTAACGGGTGTGCGAAGCTCATGGCTTACGACGCTAATAAATTCGTCTCGTTCTTCCTCAAGGCTTTTGGCTTTAGTAATATCTCGTGCAATCACAATATAGCCCTCTCGCCCAATATCACCATCTTTGTAGGAACTACGAATAGGCGCGTAGGTAAGTTCAAATCGCAGCGGGTCATCTGCGTTGCCGTACAGCAATGTGTCGTCTGTTTCGACATGTTTGGCACGGTGCAACATCGTGACGATGCTTACTTCCTGCCCTTCGCTATCCCTCATAGCTAGCACAGAATCAATCGACTTATTGGTAATGTCCGTATTGGTGTCAAGCAAACTTAGCGCGGCGGCATTGTACTGCTCGATCATGCCCTTGCGATTGGTGGTAAGCACGGCGTCGGCGAGATTGTTTATGATAGTCAAAAGCTTTTGATGATCTGCGCTATAGGGCACGGCCGCTGTACGCAATGATCGACCCTGAATTTGGTAGGCATGCAAAATCATCGCAGCAGAACCACTTAGCAGCACGACACCCAGCATACCCAGTAACAGCAGCGCGGTATCGTAGATAGACCCTGGATGAAGTATTTGGTCGATAATCGCGGCAATCGCTAGCACTACAAGACTGGCAGTGTAGCCTGTTGCTGAGTAGTATAAATACGCTGCAAGGGCTAAAATTGCCCAGCTACATATAACAAAGCTTGAAAAGCCCGATATAGTGATGAGGAATATGCTACCCAATACATGGTACAGCCCTATCGTAAACACCGGTAGCCATACCCAGCGTGGTGGCCAAAAATACTGCCAAATACCATAGGCGATCCATGCCGTGACCAGCACTACAAGCCAGGTTACACCCGCAAAATGATCGACTGGTGCGTAGCCCAGTGCAACCATGCAGCCATAAAAGCCAACGAAAACTGGCGCCAAAAGCCCCACTAAACGGGTGATTACCCGCGTATGATCATCTATTTGTCCACCCACGTTCATGCTAGTGCTTATTATAGCGAATATTTCGCGTATGGCCTACTGTATTTTATATTGTTGGTGTATGCGACTTTAATTCACGTCGCAACTTATTGTAATGCGGGCACAATTGTTCGACGAGCTGCCAAAATTCTGTCGAGTGATTCATATATCTAGTATGGCAAAGTTCGTGAATAAGCACGTAGTCGATTTGCTCAAACGATAGCATCATCAGCGCAATATTTAAACTGATAGTTCCCTGTGAAGAACAACTTCCCCAACGGCTACTCGCATGTGAAAATCGTACGGTTTGATACTGAAACCCATGCATATTTGCAAGATACGCGAGCCGTTTTGGCAAGTAATGCTTGGCTTCCTTTCGCAGCGCCGTACGAATACTATCACGAACCGCCAAGTCGACTTCTTTGCTATCGAGCGAGCTATTGCCCAAGCCCACGATAATACGTTGTCCGCTTATTCGTACCGAGATAGTATCGGAAGTTCGCGTGTGCAAGCTATGACTTTTTCCGATGCTCATTCCATCTACCAATCGTAATTTCGGCTGGCTATGTAGCAAATTTCGTAAGTCTTGGCGAGAATTTACAATCATTCGCTTTACCATTATCAGTGGCACGTATGGTGGAACGGTAATGCGCAGCCGACCATTCGGAGCAATACTCGCCTTCATTGACCTACTTTTTGCCGAACGATATATTGGTATGTCGCCAAATTCTTTGTCGCTAATGCTATTCATCGCCTACCGCAACACGATATTTGAAGTACGCTCTGGCACGGGCTTTTTGGCCATCATTTCTATACGTGGGCCAGTCAGCCGGGTTAGAACCATGCGTACTTGGGTTGCGTGCGTGTGTTTGCCACTTACTACCAGTGCATTCTCGGTTTCGTGAGGCGGTGAAAATTGACGAACTCTGCTAGAATGATCGTCCTTGGACATGTTGTACATTTTCTTGCTACGCTGCGCTGCGGTTGTCTCGTCTGTTTGCACCCATACAAATAAGGTTTTGTAACCGAGTGATTTTAGCTGCTTTGCAAGGTCGGTACGTTTGTTGCGTGCATCGGTGTCGATTTCTAGTACCAAAGATTGTTTCGTTTTAGCAAACTCTTTGATTGCATGCGTTACTAATCCAGCTGCGGCTTCGCTGTCTGCGGCAAAATGCCGGTAAAGCGCGGCCTCAATATAAGGAATCTGAAAAGTATCTGCAAATTTTTCAGCAAAAAAACTTTTACCGCTACCAGGGATACCCACCATTACTATCGCATGCGGTTCGGATAGGCTAAGCGACTTCATACGGTATAGTATATCAAATTAGTGCATGCGCTGTTAATAGGTAGAGTCTTTGCCGATTTCCAGCAAGGTATCACGAGTTCCTGCCGACTGAGGTGAGCTGTTTCAATTTTGTTGTGCTGGCATATAACATAGCCTTGAATAATTTCTT
>JAGOVX010000055.1 GCA_018060465.1 Candidatus Saccharimonadota bacterium
ACTATCATTCCGGCAGTCTGGGTAATGGTAAAAAATACACAAAATGAGCTCTATCTACTACGACGCGCTAACACTGGATGGAAAGATGGATGGTATATCGTGCCAGCTGGGCATATCGAGGCCGGTCAATCTCCACGACAGGCCGCAGTACGAGAGCTCCAAGAAGAAGTCGGTGTGTATACTACGGTAGACGATCTAAGCGAGCCCATGGTGTACTTTTACCCTGCTGATGACATGACGCATGAACGCGTCTCATTGTTTTTCGTACTCGAAAATTACGATGGCCCTATAAAAAACAACGAGCCTCACAAAGCCGATTCAGCTGGATGGTTTCGCATGTCAGACTTGCCTAAAAATCTAGTACCAATGTTGCGTAAGGCGCTGGAAGATAGTACAAAGAACCAGTATTATTTTGACGATCTCTATGACCCTACTACCCATGCAAACCTATTCACTACAACTACCTAACAGAAAGGAACGCTGTGTCTACAATCCTTAGATTACCTGGCCTCATAGATGCGCATGTACATCTACGAGATCCAGGCCAAGTAGAAAAAGAAGATTTTTTTACTGGCACCAACGCTGCGCTCGCCGGCGGGTTTACTACAGTACTTGATATGCCAAACAACGCCGAGCCTATCACTACTACCGAACGTCTGCTGCGCAAAATCGATATAGCACGTACGGCTGCAGTAGCCGACATTGGCTTTCATTATGGCAGCCTTGGCGACAATATTGAAAGCTTTGCTGAAGCCGCACGCTATGCAGTTGGCCTAAAAATTTACTTGAATGCTACAACTGGTGGGTATACGCTCGATGTGGCGCGCCTAAAAGAAATCTATGCTGCCTGGCCACGCGAAAAAGTTGTATTACTTCACACCGAAGAAGACACAATAGATATTGCAATTGCATCGCTAGAAGGCCTTGATAGGCCCGTGCACGTGTGCCACATGCCAAGCAAGCGCGTACTCGAAAGTATTATGGCCGCAAAAGCAAAAGGTGTGCCCGTTACCTGTGGCGTAACTCCTCACCATTTATTTTTAACAGAAGAAGATGCCGACACGCTGGGTGTATACGGCCAGATGAAACCGCCACTCAAAACCAAAGCCGATCAAGACTTTTTGTGGAACAATCTTGACGCGATCGACATATTTGAAAGCGACCATGCACCACACACCCATGCCGATAAGCAAGGTGGTGCATTTGGCGTGCCGAATCTTGAAACCACATTGCCACTACTGTTAAAAGCCCGTGCCGAAGGCAAGATTACGCTCGAACAAATTATCGAAAAATGTCACACAACTCCTGCAAAATTATTTAATCTGCCAACCAGTGACGACACCTATGTCGAAGTAACAATGACGCCGTATGTAATAAAAAACGAGAATCTCTTTACCAAATGCGGCTGGTCGCCGTTCGATGGCTGGGAAATGCCGGGGCAAGTCACAAAGGTTGTGTTGCGTGGCCAGACTGCATTCGAGAACGGGCAACTACTGGCAAAACCCGGGTCGGCACAGGTACTTACACAGACTTCTTGATATCACGCGCTAAGTACTGGTTCCACATTGCACCTGTAACAGACTGCACAACATCGGCACCGGCGCTTCGATATTCCTGGTAATCAGCAGCAGACATCACACCACCGACGCCAATAATTTCATAGGTATAGCCTTTGGCTTTTCGTAACGTGTCGAGGCGGCGCATCATGTCGAGGCCGGCCCACTTGATACCCGCACCGCAAACACCGCTTTTTAAACGGCCAGGGCCCGGAAGTGCTTGTTCACCATCTTTCGTAACAATTTCGCCAGCCAAGGTATTGATAGCACTAATTGCCGCCACGTGCGGTGCGATGCGCGCAACTATAGTCTCAAGAAGTTTTTGCTGCTCGGGACGATAGTAGCCGACTTTTATAACAAGAGGCGTCTCGCCAATTGCGGCTTTTACGCGCGTACAAATTTCGTACACTGCATCTTCGCTATAGCAAATCACACCTTCGCTCGCCACATTGGGGCACGATAAGTTCACTTCCACTACGTTTGCTCCGGCATCTTTCGCTTCTTTGGCAGCCACCGCAAAATCAGTATAGTATTCATCTGGTGTAAAGCCTTCTTTGATCGTGCCAACCACACTCATAATTAGTAGTTGTCCATCTCCGGCACCCATCAGTGCTTTCTTCACGTCGTCCACCCACACGCTAGGCCCGCGCGATGGCACGCCAAAGGAATTAGTAATTGACAAATTCGAACTATCAGATGGATATGAATCACTGACTACCAGCGGTTTCGCCAAACGCTCGAGCGTCAAATCACCATCAATTTCAATCGGCAGCACATTTGGAAACGGATTACACGGAAATTCGCCACTGCGCTGAGTTTTGTAGCACACCACATCATACCCTAATCGAAACGCTGCATCCGTGTGACGATGAGTTGGCAGCGAACCAGCCGCAATCCCAAATGGGAAATTAATTTTGTGCCCCAAAAATTCATACGCAGGCTGATCATTCGTACGATAGTCGTTTTCATCCATGTTAAATGGGCCAGTATCGTAGTTGTCGTCGTAGGTTTTGTCGTAGTCGTAAAATCGCGCGTTTGTCATGATTGTAGTATATACTAAAATCATGATACAGCCGGAGAGGATAATGGTTGCACTCGATGTCGACGAGCTTGCTGAGGCAAAAATTATTGCCGAGGACCTAAAAAATACCGGAGTAACATTCAAGATCGGCAACCAACTAGGCACCTACGAAGGCTGGAAGGCGGCAGTTGCATTCGCGCACGAATACGGTGCGCGTATTTTTTGTGACACGAAGTTCAAAGATATTCCCGAAACTGTAAAAAAATCCGCCCGCGCCATAACTCGACACCGGCCGGAATTTTTCAACATTATGGCCGATACCGACCCGGTAGTACTTGCCGCTGCCGTGGAAGGCATGAACTCTGCCGTGAATGAATTTACTCTGCCAAAACCTACAATCCTTGGTGTAACTGTGTTGACGTCATTTACCGACGATGCCTGTCGATCTGTATATGGAGGAGATCCCCGTCAGAAAGTTCTGCAATTTGCTTCATCCGCCGCCCAAGCTGGTCTTGATGGCATAGTATGTTCGGCTGAAGAAGCCGCCATGCTCCGCGCAAACGATGCAACCAAAGATTTACTACTCGTGACACCAGGCATTCGGCCAACATGGGCAGCAAGTGGCGACCAATCTCGCATTATGACACCAAAAATGGCCATTAATGCAGGTGCTGATTATTTGGTAATAGGCCGCCCGATCACCAGTCCACCAGCCGAAATTGGCACGCCTAAACACGCCCTAGAAAAGATAATGGAGGAAATCAATGGCTAAGGTACAACAAGAAACCCTGCAGCGACTCGCGCGGGAACTATATACACATCAACTTATTAAATTTGGAACGTTCACCCTAAAAAGTGGCATCGAATCACCGTTTTACATTGATCTTCGCGTCGCACAATCATACCCAAGTACTTTGCAGGCAGTCGCCGATACGTTTGCCGAAATGCTCGCCGACGTTGACACATCAATTGCACTTGCGGGCGTTCCCGAAGCCGGTACGCCTCTTGCCACAGCCACTGGTTTTCAAACAAAGCGAAAACTCCTCCAACCCCGCAAGGTAATAAAAGACCATGGCACAAAAAGTTCCATTGAAGGAGCGTACCAAGAAGGCGACCGAGTGGTTGTAATCGATGATCTGATCACCAAGGGTGACTCAAAGCTCGAAGCAATCGAGCAAATTACCAAGGCTGGCCTAGTGCTCGAAAAGTTTATCGTACTTATCGACCGCGAACAAGGCGGCCTCGATGCGATCCGTAAAGCTGGGCATACTATTGAAGCCGCTATGACAATTACCGCGCTACTAGAAATTTTAGTTGATGATGGCTCAATAACAGCCGAGCAGCACGAATCGATGCTAGACTTCGTGAGGAACAACTAAATGAACACACTCAACCACATTTTGAGTGTTGATCAGTTCGACAGAAGTCAACTAGAGAAATTCATGGCCGATGCCGAAAAAATGGCTGAGCTTGTTGCGACAAGTGGCGGAGATAATAGGCTAGACCGGCGCGTAAGTGCAAACTTGTTTTATGAGCCGTCTACGCGTACAAGTAGCTCTTTTATGGCTGCGATGCAGCGGCTTGGAGGATCGGTGATTCCTATTAATGACGTGAACTACTCATCTGTTTCAAAGGGGGAAACCCTCGAAGATACCATCCGTACACTCGAACAGTATGCCGACGTGATCGTGCTGCGCCATCCAGAAAAAGGCGCTGCGGCACGTGCAGCCAAAGTTGCTTCTGTACCAATCATCAATGCAGGTGATGGCGTAGGCGAACACCCTACGCAAGCTTTGCTCGACCTCTATACGAT
>JAGOVX010000020.1 GCA_018060465.1 Candidatus Saccharimonadota bacterium
GGGTATGGCCGATCTCGTAACGACCCTTTACTTTGACATTATGAACGTCGACCCAAAGCGCCCCGAATGGCAAGGTAGGGATTTCTTTTTCTTATCAAACGGTCATTGTGTACCGGTACAATATGCCGTCATGGCAGAGCGTGGGTACTTTCCTAAAAGTGAGCTAATGACCTTACGAAAATGGGGCAGTAGGTTGCAAGGGCATCCAGAACGCACCAAATTGCCGGGTCTTGAAAATACGTCTGGTCCACTTGGTTCAGGCCTTAGTCAGGCAGCCGGAGTAGCCTATACATTGCAATATATCGACAAGCAGCTTCACCGATGGGTATATTGTACTACTGGTGACGGAGAGCTAGACGAGGGAAATATTTGGGAAGCAGCGATGTTCGCTGGCAAATACAAGCTTTCGCAACTCATTGTGTTTGTTGATCGCAATAATATTCAAATTGATGGCAATACCGAAGACGTAATGCCGCTCGAGGATTTGGCTGGTAAATGGCGTAGTTTTGGCTGGCACGTGCAGGAAATCGATGGTCATAATATTGAAAGCATCCAAGACGCCGTGGGTATGGCAAAAGCTATCGAGAATCGTCCAAGCGTTATTATTACACATACAATTCCTGGCAAGGGAGTTGATTTTATGGAATACGACTACCATTGGCACGGCATGCCGCCAAATCACGAGCAAGCCAAGGTTGCTTTGCATGAACTGCGCACCCTGCGCGGAAAGATTCGAGGTGAGCATGAATAATTTTTACTTAGATAATAGACTTTTTAAGAGTGATGTAGCCTATGAGCCGATTCGGGCTGGTTTTGGGCGTGGCTTGAAAAAAGCTGGCGAGGAAGACGAGCGCGTAGTTGCCCTGTGTGCCGATCTAACTGAAAGCGTGCAGATGCACTTATTCAAGGAAGCATTTCCAGAACGTTTCGTAGAAGTCGGAATAGCCGAGCAAAATCTAGTCACAGTTGCGGCTGGTATGGCGCGAGCCGGTAAAATACCATTTACCTCAAGCTATGCAGCCTTTAGCCCGGGTAGAAACTGGGAGCAGATAAAAACCACTGCTGCACTAAATGATATGCCTGTCAAAATAATGGGTGGTCACGCCGGCTTGTATACAGGCCCAGATGGCGCCACGCATCAAATGCTCGAGGATATTGCCTTGATGCGAGTGTTGCCAAATATGGTAGTAATTTGCCCAGGGGATAGTATTGAGGCAGAAAAAGCCACGCTGGCGATTGCGAAAAATAACAAGCCCAGCTATCTACGGCTTGCCAGAGACAAAACGGCTATATTTAGTACTCCTGAATCGCCTTTTGAGATTGGTAAAGCCTATGTACTTCGAGAAGGCAGCGATGTAACATTGTGCGGTACGGGTACTATGACGTACGAGCTATTGATGGCAGCCGAGATACTGAAAAAGCGAGACATACGCGCCGAAGTTATACATGTTCCAACAATTAAACCACTTGATACTACAACAATCCTAAAGAGTGCGAAAAAGACCGGACGCATAGTAACCGCAGAAGAAGCACAGGTTGCTGGTGGGCTGGGCGGTGCTATTGCTGAACTAACCGCAGAATTTATGCCTGTTCCTGTAAAGCGACTGGGTGTGGAAGATAGATTTGGAGAAAGCGGAGCTCCACGCGAAGTGATAGAAAAATTCGGGCTCGATGGAAAAAGCTTGGCTGAAAAAATAACAAAATTTGTACGTAAGGTACCGCCGTACAAACAAGGTTTCTAGCAGAGCTGAAGGCTTTCCTTATTTCCTGACGGCATCCGCTCATCTTGGGAGTATGCACTATATCATATTGAAAGAAAAAAGTCAATAGTTTCCTCATTCCACTAGTGTTGCTATACTAGTAGCAACGCATAACAACTTAGGGGGCGACAATAGTGGGACTTACAATTTCAGAAATACGTGACAGGACAACGCGCGCGCGGCATTTGATGCAACGTAGCCGGCAACAAGGCTTTGCGGTTGGCGCATTTAATATCGACAATCAAGAAACATTAATAGCGATTGCACAGGCCGCGCAAAAAACGCAAGCCCCAGTTTTGGTAGAGGTAAGTGATGGCGAGGTAGAGGCGCTTGGCATTGAGAATATCCGTGACATGGTAGACAACTACAGGCAGCAATACGGGATAGAAATATACGTAAATCTTGATCATAGCCCTACTGTTGATGGTTGCAAAAAGGCGATTGATGCAGGTTTTGAATTTATTCACATTGATATATCACAAGCTAAGCACGATGCGTCCGAGGACGAGATCATTTTGAAGACAAAAGAAGTCGTTGAGTATGCTAAATTCACCGGTGCCTTGGTGGAAAGCGAGCCCCACTACTTTGGTGGTAGCTCAAACTTGCACGAAGAAACTATAGATTATGAAGAAATTAAAAAAACATTTTCGACACCTGAAGGCGCCAAGGCGTTCGTAGACGCCACCGGCATTGATACGTTTGCGGCAGCTATTGGCAATTTGCACGGTAAATACCCGGTGCCGAAAGAGTTGGATATTGAGCTTTTGCGTCGCATTCGTGAAGCCATTGGCTGTCAGATTAGCTTGCATGGTGGTTCTGGCACGCCGCTTCACTACTTTGAAGAAGCTGCAAAGGTAGGAGTAAGCAAGGTAAATATCAATAGCGATATGCGCTATGTATTCCGTACTACGCTTGAAAAAGTATTAGCTGACAATCCAAAAGAGTACGCTGTAGTAAAACTAATGCCAACTGTGTACGAAGCTGTTCAAAAAGTAGTGGAAGAAAAGATTAATGCATTTGGTAGTGCTGGAAAGGCCGTAAGTTAGTGGTACAGATTCCGAAAGTTGTATGTATAGGCAAGGCTACCCAGGATGTCTTTTTAAAAGATGAAGAATTTGATCCGCACAAAGAAGGAAAAGTGCTATATACGCATTTGCCTTTGGGTGCCAAGCTCGATATTGATGATCTAGAATTTGCGACGGGCGGAAATGCTACCAATGTGGCAGTAACATTTGCTCGACAGGGACTTCGCTCAGAATACGTATGGACACTTGGGTATGACCCAGCATCTGAAACGGTATTAAAAGATCTGGATAAAGAGGGCGTTGAAACGCGGCACGTGGTGCAAAAAGATAAATATCAGGCAGGCTATTCGACAATTTTAATAGCCACTAATGGCGAACGAACAATCTTAAACTACAAAGGTACATCTACCGGCACGCACGGCGCCGACCTGGATTTGTCAACGTTGGCTGATGCAGATTGGGTGTATCCTACGGCACTGGCAACTGGTGGCGTAGACTTGCTACGCAAAATTGTGGACGAAGCAGATGAACAAAATGTAAAAGTAATGTTGAATCCTGCCGGATCCGAGCTTGCAGAACCTGCCAAACTAAAAGGATTGTTGGAAAGTATTGCAGTGCTATGCCTGAATAAAGAGGAAGCGCAGATGCTGGTAGAAGGGCAAACATCGGAGGAGCTGGTGCGACATCTACTGCATTATGTACCTGTGGTAATTGTAAGTGATGGCCCTCGTGGTGTTATGGCAAGTGACGGCAAAACAATTATCAAAGCCGGCATGTATGAAGATGTAAAGGTACTCGATAGAACGGGCGCGGGTGATGCGTTTGCAAGTGGATTCCTGAGCCAGTGGATACTTGGCAAGAGTTTGAAAGACGCTGTGCTATTTGCAAGCGCAAACTCAACGTCGGTAGTAGCCAAGGTTGGTGCCAAAGCAGGAATACTACACAAACACGTCAAACTACACGATATGCCACTAATGGAGAAGACACTATGACAAAACATCTTGCAGATTTACTAGGCAATGACCACCCATTATTTTCACGCAACATTGCTGATATGGAGCAAGCGAGTGGCCACGCAGGTATAGACACGCGCCTGCTGGCAGATATTCTAGAAGCCGCACACAAAATTATGCGTCGTATTGGTATCGACCCAGCAGACACATCAAGCAAGGAACTGTACCATGCACTAAATGCTACAGTACAAAACAATACCATGTTTGACGCACTGCGCGATGCCAGCTATGTACTGCTGAAATTTCCCGATGGAGTCATTTCGTTCAATATTTTAGATGTTATTGAAAATGCACACCATGAACTGCCATACGACCAACGCAAGGTAGATCACGGTCAGCGACATTTGCGTATGGAAGTGATAAAGCGCTATGCCGAGCACGAGCGTACCGACCACGCCACCATACATATGCTTGCCGAAGGTGCCGGTATAAAATTGTTAGCCGACGAGCATCATCAGCCATTGCTGCTGGAAGCCCCAAAGCAAAGCTTGCTTGCGATTGGTGATATTTTTACGGATGCATTTATAAAATTGTCTGAAGACGTGGCGCATGTTGAAACTGACGATAACGACCAAAAATGGATAAATATTCCATTTGGGGGTCGACCGCCGTATGAAGAAGTTGAAATTGTGCAGTCGGTTGGGCCGGCACCAAATAGCGCTGTTTCATTTGCACGTTTGGGCCTGGATGCTAGCTTGCTAGCATGGCTTGGTGACGATCAGCCGGGTAAAGAATCGCTTGAATACCTTGCCAAACAAGGTGTTGATGTAAGTTTAATGAGCCAAAAGCCACAGACAAAATCGAACTACTACTATGTATTGCGGCTTGGTGCAGAACGTACGATTTTAACAAAGGATGAAAACTACGACTATGTATGGAAAGAGCCTGCGCAGGTACCTGACTGGATATATTTAGCTAGCATCAGTGAGGAATCATGGCAGTTGCATGTAGACCTGCTGGCGTATCTTGAAGCGCACCCAGAAACAAAACTAGTATTGCAGCCTGGTACGTTTCATTTCAAATGGGGCATTGAAAAGTTAAAGGAAGTATTTGCTCGGTCGTATGCCACTATAATGAACCGTGAAGAAGCTGTCGACATGACTGGTCGTAGCTACGATGATGTACGCGAGTTAGCAAATGGCTTGCACGAACTTGGGCCACAGGTTGTAGTGATAACTGATGGGCCAAATGGTTCGTATGCGTCGTACGATTACAAATTTGTTACTATGCCAAATTACCCAGATCCAGCCCCACCGTATGACCGTACGGGTGCTGGTGATGCCTTTGCAAGTACGATAGTCGCCGCACTCGCCCATGGTGAAACTATGGAAACGGCCCTGAAATGGGCACCGATAAATAGCATGAGTGTGGTGCAGAAGCTTGGAGCACAGGCGGGGCTGTTGCGTCGCGAGGAAATTGAAAAATATTTGGCGGAAGCACCAGAAGAATACAGACTTAAAGAACTCTAGGCTAGGGCTAGGGTTCTTAATGAGAACAGTAGGTGGTGTTCTGTTCGATAAGGTCGATAACTTTGTCGTAGCTATCAGTCACTATGTATAGCTTCTCGTCGCCAGGCGCTATCATGCCATCGGCAAGTAGTGTGTGTTGTATAAAATCATCAAATGGTTGCCAGAATTCGCGTCCGAATAAGATGATTGGTGCTTTTTGGGTTTTTCCAGTTTGGATGAGTGTTAATATTTCTGTGAGTTCGTCGAGTGTGCCAAAGCCACCTGGAAAATAGACATAGCCTTCAGCAAATAAGGTCATTACTATTTTTCGTGGTGCAAAGTGTTTGAATTCGTAGGTATCGGTTGCGTAAGGGTTCAATGCTTGCTCATGAGGTAATTTAATATTGAATGCAACAGATGCGCCGCCTGCTTTGGTGGCCCCTTTTTGTACGGCTGTATGTGCGCCTTCGTTGGCGGCACTCATAATGCCATTACCACCGCCGGATACAACTGCATAGCCCTTGCCGGCCAGTCGTAATGCGAGCTCCTCGGCTGCCTCGTAGTATTTACTTCCTTCTGGCGTTCGCGCTGACCCGAAAAACGTTACAGTTTTGTGGAATTTGCGAATAATATTGTAGCCAGCTTGTATCTCTTTCTCAATATGACCAAGCCGCATCATCGCAGCTTGTAAGAGTATTTCACGGGGTGCGCATGCTACGTGTTCGTCTGTTGGTTTTGGTTGCATTTCATCTATCAGTATAGCGTAAGCACGATGAATTAACAAAGTTGTTGTATATTTATTATGCAAATGCTTAAATATGGTTAACGAGAACTAACTAAAGGTGAAAGTCTATGTCAAATCGCATTCGTCAAAACGGCTCAGCGCACGCTATCGCTATTATTTGCCTTGTGCTGGCACTGATTGCGGCCCTTGGGTGGATATTTTGGCAGAACGTTATGTCGAAAGACGCCAGCAGCAAACGCACTACAAAAAGCGCAGTACTTAAAGATGTAGCAGGCACAAATGTAGATTTGTCAACGTCCTCAAAAATTATTGCAACCACAAGCCTACAGCAAAACTATGCAATGACCTACCCAAGTAGCTGGGTAGGTAAACAAGGGGCTCCGCGCAACGACAAGGAAACGAAGGCGGAGAAGATTACAGTTACCAGCCCCGATGGAAATATAACTGTCGGTGTTGAAAGTTATGAGAAAGGCGGTGGGTTTGGTGGTGCATGCGACTCAACGCTGACGTATGCGCTAGTACCAAAAAAAGTTAAAGGAATCAATGGTTTGTATCTAAATGCTGCAGTTTTTTCAGATAAAAGCGCTGTTACCTATGCAGCAATTGGTATAAGTAAGGTAGCCATGCCAAAAGAATGCGGTTATCTTGATATATTCGAAAACAATCAATCTGGCGCTACAATTGCTTGGCTAGAATCAAAGAAGCCGTATACTCGCAGCATAAGTAGCAGCGGTGAAGGTACATATGGAACATTTGAACAATACGTAGCATTTTTTGAGACTCCTGATTTCAAAACGGCCCAAGACATACTGTTGTCACTCGAGTACACAAAATAGCAGGTTTGATACACTGTATAGGTGAATGTATTCAAACTAACTACAGGCTATCAACCTACTGGCGATCAGCCGACCGCAATTGCTCAACTTATTGAAGGGCTTGAAAAAAATGTGCGCGAGCAGACACTACTAGGTGTGACAGGGTCTGGCAAAACATTTACGATGGCAAATATTATCGCCAATCGTAATGTGCCGACATTGGTGTTGGCTCACAACAAAACATTGGCCGCGCAGCTATATAGTGAGTTTAAGAATTTCTTTCCCGACAATGAGGTGCACTATTTTGTGAGTTATTTTGATTACTACCAGCCCGAGGCATATATTGCCAGCAGTGACACGTACATAGAAAAAGATAGCAAAATAAATGATGAAATCGACCGTTTGCGACACGCAGCAACCACAGCCCTGCTAACGCGTCGTGATGTGATTATTGTTGCCAGTGTAAGTTGCATCTACGGTATTGGTTCACCGGATAGCTATGCCGAGATGTCGATTCATGTTAAAAAAGGCGAGCGCCGACAGCAAGATAAATTTGTGCGACTACTGACTGATATTCAGTATCAACGTAATGACATAGATTTTCATCGGGGCACATTCCGTGTAAAAGGCGATGTAGTAGACGTATTTCCGGCGGGCAGTGACGTTGCGTATCGGACAGAGTTTTTTGGTGATGAAGTAGACAGGATTACGCGTATTGACCCGTTGACGGGCGAGATTCTTGGCGAGCCGAATGAGCTAAAAATATTTCCTAGCAGTCACTATGTAACGCCAAAAGAAAAGCTAGAACATGCCATTGTGAACATCAAAAAAGAGTTTGATGAGCGTATGAAATATTTTGAAGCACACGATAAGTTCCTGGAGGCACAGCGTTTGGCGCAGCGTACAAAATATGACATCGAGATGTTAGAGGAAACTGGCTTTGTAAAAGGTATTGAAAATTATAGTCGCTACTTGACCAACCGCGAGCCAGGCGAACAGCCTGCTACACTGATCGACTATTTCCCAGACGATTGGCTGCTGCTTGTAGATGAGAGCCATATGAGTTTGCCGCAGGTGCGAGGTATGTACAACGGCGACCGTGCTCGAAAAGAAGTGTTGGTAGAACACGGCTTTCGATTGCCAAGTGCGCTCGACAATCGACCGCTACGATTTGATGAGTTCGACAAACATATCAATAGTGCCATCTATGTATCGGCAACTCCAGGTGAATATGAACTCGCGCATAGCCCAGCACCTGCTCAGCAAGTAATTCGCCCCACCGGGCTACTTGATCCAAAAATTGAGCTACGACCGAGCAAAGGTCAAATAGATGACCTGATAGCAGAAATACGTGATCGCACTAGCAAGCATCAGCGCGTGCTTATTACGACTCTAACTAAACGTATGTCAGAGGATTTAAGCCAGTACTTGATAGATATTGGTATAAAAACGGCGTACATACATAGTGAAGTTGATACGCTAGAGCGTGGTGATATTTTGCGCGATTTGCGGAGTGGTGTGTACGACGTGCTGGTGGGCATAAATTTGCTACGCGAGGGTCTGGATCTACCGGAAGTAAGTTTGGTTGCGATTATTGATGCCGACAAAGAGGGATTTTTACGTAGTGAAAGCGCGTTGGTGCAGACAATTGGTCGTGCAGCCAGGCACGAGAACGGCACGGTAATTATGTACGCCGATACGATAACTGGCAGTATGCAACGAGCCATTGATGAAACCAATCGTCGTCGTGAAATTCAGGAAGCGTACAACATACAGCATGGCATCACACCTCATAGCGTGGCAAAAGCTATAGACGAAGGATTGCGTGCGCTTATTCCAATGAAGGATGATAAAAAGTCGAAACTCAACTTAAAAAAGATTCCGCGTGACGAATACGAACATTTGGCGCGTGACCTTTCGGCTCAGATGGACCTTGCCAGTGCAAACCTAGAATTTGAAAAAGCCGCTGAACTACGCGATATGATTGCCGAAATTAGAGCACTGCAATAAACCACCTATGCTTGTAGTTCTATGCAGATAGTACGATAATTATGCCATCTGAATAACTTTAAAAGAGGTATGACGAATGACAGAGATGCAAGTAAGCGATACTGCGTATCTACGAAATGGAGAGACTATTTCTGATGCAATTCTTGCAGGATATGCTCCAGACGGGGAGCTATATCTGCCGGAGGAATATCCAAAAATCTCTTTTGAAGAACTGAGCAAATTAAAAAGCGCAGACTACGCAACCGTATTCTATGAAGTAACCAGAAAATTCTTACGTGGTGCACTACCTGATGATGTACTGGAATCGATCGCTCGCCAAGCGTATAGTAGCGATAACTTTGATTTTGATAGCGGTAAATTGCGCATGGATCGATTGGATTCGGGCATATACGTAGTTGGTTTGTCGGATGGGCCAACTGGTGCATTCAAGGACATGGCTATGCAGCCGTTTGCCAGATGGGTGGCTGCTATTCGAGACGCAAGAGGAATAAGTGATGATCCACTGGACTTTCTAATATCTACTTCAGGCGATACTGGCCCAGCAGCGCAGCATGCTTTTTCTGGTCTTAAAGGTATACGTACCGTCACAATGTTTCCCGAGGGCAAGGGCACAAGCGAATTTCAGCGCTCGCAAATGCGCAGTATGCATGATGGCCAGTCTACATATTCTATTGAAGTTGGCGCTGATTTTAGTACCATCAATGATTTTCATTTGGATTTACAGAGTATGTTTGATGTAAGCGCAGTTAATTCTGTTAATCTTGCACGTTTGATTGCACAGATTCCGTACCACGTAGCTTCATATTTGCAGGCAGTCGAGGCAGAAAATGGAATTATAGGTGATCCTGTAGATATTTCAATTCCTTCTGGAAATTTTGGTAATGGGCTTGCGGCTATTATTGCGCGCGACATGGGTGTGCCAATACGAAACATTATCGTAGCAACCAACGAAAATAACGTACTGGAACAATTTTTTAATTTTAGAGAATATCCAAATACTGCAGAAGGTAGGTTAGTTCATACATCGAGCTCTGCTCAGGATATTCGCAACGCGAGCAATATATGGAGATTGTTTGCAATGGCTTATGGCGATGGAAATGGTGACCGTTTTAGGGAATGGTCAGAAAACAAGAAGTTGGATTTGCAACAAAGGAAGCCGGAGCGCCCTGAACTTTTGAAGGATGTGAAAGCCACACGTGTAGATGAGCTTGCTCGACATGCGATGATGTGGAATATCTGGGACGAAGGCATGGCAGGATGATTGACCCGCACACTGCAAATGCGGTAGTGGGGGCTGCCAAATTCCGCGATAAAGAAATACCAATGGTCGCATATGAAACTGCCCAGCCGTTCAAATTCTCTGGTACTATGCGTTTTGTGCTGGGGCGAGATGTTGAAGTTCCTGTGCCGGAGCGTTTCAAGCGGTTTACAAAGCTTGGTCCGGCTGCGCTGAAACGTGCTGCTAACCTGAATGACATTCAATCTTACCTCGACGGCATTGGATTTCGAAGGAAGACCGAGAATGTATAAATTGTCAAGGTTTCTCCAGGCGTAAAAATGCGGTAAAATAGAAACCATATGGCAAATGTATCTCGTGATGACGTCGTAAAGCTGGCGGCTCTTAGTAACCTGCAGCTAGCCGATGAAGAAGTTGATGCGCTAACAAAAGATATTGTTGGTATATTGCACTATGTTGAACAGCTGGGTGAACTAGATACAACAGGCGTAGAACCAACGTACCAAGTGACTGATCTAGAAAATGTTTGGCGCAGTGACGAGATTCAACAAGATAGTGCGTCGCCAGATGACTTGCTGGGGCTTGCCCCCGAGATGGCTGAACATCAAATAAAAGTCCCGAAGGTATTATAGGTATGGCTTCGATTCAAGATTTGTTACAAAATTCAGCTCGAGCCAATGTAGAGGCGGCACTAAATAAAGCTAAAGAGATTGAAACGTATCATGCCTTGCTGAGTGTGACTGAAGCACGAGCGCTTGAACGCGCAGATGCTGTTGATCGTGGGGATATAAAAGGTGCGCTTGCCGGAATACCATTTGTCGTAAAAGACAATTATCTTGCAGTTGGTGCGCCTACAACTGCGGCATCAAAAATACTGAATAATTTTAACGCACCACTTCAGGCGACTGCGGTTGAAAAACTAGAAGCAGAAGGTGCGATATGTATAGGTAAAGCCAATCTAGACGCATTTGCCCATGGAGGCAGTACCGAGAACTCGGCATTTGGCCCTACCAAGAATGCCGTTGATCCAACCAAAGTAGCTGGTGGTAGTAGTGGCGGGTCTGCAGTTGTTACGGCGCTTGATGTTGTACCATTTGCGCTGGGTAGTGATACCGGTGGTTCGATTCGTCAGCCGGCGAGCTTCAATGGCGTTTATGGCGTAAAGCCTACTTACGGAATGATTAGTCGGTATGGTGTAGTGGCAATGGCCAGTAGTACGGATGTAATAGGGTGTTTTACCACAAACGTGGAGGATGCCGAACTAGTATTGTCCATTCTGGCTGGTCGTGATGCAAAAGATATGACAACACTGCCTGATTATTTTATGCCACAAACTAGCCCGTCACAAAAACTAAACGTCGGGGTGATACGCGAATGCATGACCAGCGATGTTGATGAAAGTGTTCGTACCGTTACAAACGCATATATAGAACAAATCAAACAGGCGGGTCATGATGTGCAAGAAGTGAGCATGCCAATGGTACAATACAGCCTTGCCGTGTATTACATCGTGGTGCCAGCAGAAGTAAGTAGTAATTTGGCTCGATATGATGGTGTTCGCTTCGGCCATCGTAGTAGTGCTGCAAAAAACCTAGCTGAATTATACGGGCTTTCGCGAGATGAAGGATTTATGGCTGAAAACAAGCGTCGTATCATGATTGGTAGTTATGTATTATCGAGTGGTTTTTTTGACGCATATTATTTACACGCGCAAAAAGTGCGTACGTTATTGATAAACGAGTTTAATGCACTTTTCACAAAATTTGATATCTTGCTGAGCCCAACGGCACCGACTCCCGCATTTGGCTTTGGTGAAAATACCGATGATCCAATAAAAATGTATCTATCTGATGCGATGACCGTTCCTGCAAGTTTGGCTGGTATTCCCGCGATGAATGTACCTGCCGGGGTCACTGCCGAGGGGTTGCCGGTGGGGGTGCAGCTAATGGCCAAGCGACGCGACGATGCAAAAATGTTGGCATTTGCTAAATCATTGGAGACACCACGATGACTTGGTTGCTCGTTGCATTTTTGATTGCGATACTTGTTGTGGGTGGATTGATATTATTCTTGGTAAGCCACGGCAAACGCGGCACGAGCGTTCTTAATATTGACAAGTATCGAAGTGATTGGATGGCTATTGAACAGCAGTTAGTCAAAGGTCAAGAAACGAGTTATCACTTGGCAATATTGAACGCAGACAAATTGCTAGACCAAGCTTTGAAGCAGCGTGGTTTTTCAGGCGGCACTATGGGCGAACGTATGAAATCAGCCAAAACGAGCTGGTCTAATGCTAATAACACGTGGACAGCGCATAAATTACGCAATCAAATTGCACATGAACAAAATGTGCGAATTAGCTACGATACCGTACGACGTGCCCTAGCTGCATTTAAACAATCATTGAAAGATTTGGGGGCTATCTAATGACCGAATGGGAAATGACAATCGGCATTGAGTGCCACGTGCAACTTGCTACTGCCACAAAACTTTTTAGTCCTGCCGACAACGATGCACGTGACAAAGCGTCGAATAGTGTTGTGCATCCAATTGACTACGGTCTGCCTGGGATGTTGCCTATTTTGAATCACGAAGCAGTTGTGTTGGCGATAAAGGCAGGCAAAGCCCTGAACGCCGGTATTGCGCGGATAAGTCGTTTTGATCGCAAACATTACTTCTATCCCGATTTGCCAATGGGGTATCAGATTACTCAGATGTACCAGCCAACAATTTTGGAGGGTTGGGTAGATGCTCCACTAGAGAATGGCTCAACAGTGCGCGTGCGGGTTCATCATGCACATATAGAATCCGATGCAGGTAAGCTGACGCATTACGGCGACCATAGCTTGGTTGATCTTAATCGTGCCGGTACGCCGCTGATCGAAATCGTTTCTGAGCCCGACATGCACTCGCCTCAGGAAGCCAAAGCCTATGCCAGTGAATTGCACAAGCTAATGGTGTTTGCCGGTGTAACGCACGGAGATTTATATCATGGCAATATGCGATTTGATGTTAATATTTCAGTTGCACCAAAAGGCTCGAAAGAACTAGGCACGCGTGCTGAGGTTAAAAATCTTAATAGCTTCCGAAGTGTAGAAAAAGCCGCAGAGTATGAATATGCACGACAAGTTGCGTTGTTAGAAAAAGGTGAACGAGTAGTGCAGGAAACGCGCGGCTGGGATGATGCCAAGCAAAAAACATCGAGCCAGCGCTCGAAAGAAGATGCACAGGACTACCGCTATATGCCAGATGCAGATATTCCGCCGATTGTACTGTCTGATGATGAAATTGATACGGTCCAGGCTACGGTGCCAAAGTTGCCGCCTGAATATCGTGAAGAATGGAAAAATCTTGGAGTTGATAAGTCGGTAATTAATAGTATTTTAAACAATCGACCATACGCCGAGCTTCTATCTGCGGTACTGGCAGATGGCGGGGAAGCATCTGCTCGACGAGTAGCAAACTGGATTGCAAGTAACTTAACAATTGATGAAATGTCTGATACGAAAAAAATTGCGACAGTAGCTGATTTGCTAGTACTCTGCGACATGGCGAATAATGCTGAGATTACTTCAAATGCAGCAAGTGAATTGTTTAATGAACTAATGAACGGTTCCGCTGATCCACGAGCAATTGCGAAAGCCCGCAACTTATTGCAG
Source organism: Candidatus Saccharimonadota bacterium (assembly GCA_018060465.1). Classification (GTDB taxonomy): domain Bacteria; phylum Patescibacteriota; class Saccharimonadia; order Saccharimonadales; family Saccharimonadaceae; genus UBA1020. The sequence goes on from JAGOVX010000020.1 coordinate 13,713, forward strand.
GTGAGTGATGAAGGTACGATTGCTGCTATCGTAGATGAAGTATTGGCCGATCCTGCCAGTCAGAAAGCCGTTCAAGACATTCGTTCTGGCAATGAAAAGGCCATAGGGTTTCTTGTAGGGCAGATTATGAAAAAATCCGCCGGCAAGGCAAATCCTGGTATGGCACAGAAAATGATACGAGAAAGACTGTAGCGATGAAAGAACCGCAACGGATAGGAGAACCGCGATGCATCAAAGATGGATGGCGGAAAATTTACGAAAAAGAATTTATGTTGCATGACGGAAGAACATTTATTGCTGAGATAGGTGACAAGCCAGACAGTCGTTCTGTTACTATAATCGCACTGACGCCTACCAATGAAGTGGTTATAGCACGGCAGTTCCGCTTTGGACCAGAAAAGGTATTTGACGAACTTCCTGGTGGAGAAGTTGAGGAAGGCGAGACGTTAGAGCAGGCAGCACGACGAGAGCTAAAAGAAGAGACGGGTTACGTTGCTGGTTCTATGACATTTCTCGGAACAACTCACCGTCATGCCTGGCTAGCCTATAGCTGGAACTTCTTTTTGGCTGAAGGCTGTGCAGCGAGTCCAGATGGTCAAAATCTTGATGAGTTTGAAGATGTCGAAGTAGACACAATATCAATCCGGCAGCTATTTTACAATGCACTCAATGACAAAATGACTGACACCGAAGGTGTACTATTGGCATATGATACATTAAAGGCATTAGAGGGGGCATAAATGAAACGACCAACCAAAGCTATTATTACTGATGCAGGTTTTGCAAGTCGATACCTGCCAATTACAAAAACAGTGCCAAAAGCTATGCTACCAATAGGCAGCAAGCCAATAATGCAACTAGTCGTAGAAGAATGTGTGCAGGCTGGTATACGAGAGATTATTATTGTCGCAACACCAGAAGGAAAGCCGATTTACGAAGACTATTTTTACAATAGTGTGCCGAGAATTCGAAAACAGCTTGAGTTCCAAGGCAAAGATGAGCGCTACGACTTGGTTCGTGAGGTGCTTGATCTACCAAAAATAATTGTGATTGAACAAAACCAATCATTGCCCTACGGTAATGGCTCGCCGGTAGCGAGTGCGAGAAATTATATTGCCGACGACGAAGCATTTTTGGTGCTTTACAGTGACGATGTGGTGTTTGGAAAGAGCGATGCGCTTTCACTCATGGACGCGTTTGATGAGCATCCGGATGCTCTAGCAATTGTAGTGGCTCAAGAAGTCGATGCAGGCGATGTAGAAAAATACGGAATATTCCAACTAAAAGATGGCAACAAGCTTGATTACATTGTTGAAAAACCAGCGGCGAATGAGGCTCCATCTACCTTGGCATCATATGGTAGGTATCTTTTGACGCCAGAAGTATTTACGCATCTCGACCCATCAAACTTAGGGCTAGATGATGAATTGTGGACGGTTGATGCTATCACAAAACTGACCAAGACGGGTGATGTATATGTGGTACCGACAGAAGGCAAGTGGATGACAACTGGCGACCCTCGGAATTACATAGCCACGCATGTTCGTTACGTTCTCGACAACGAACCTTACGCTGATGAAATAAAAGAAATGCTGCGGTAGTACGCCGCGTGGCCTGCAGGTAGGCAGGGTATTCATGCTGTGATACTATATATGTATGGGCGCTATGGAAATTTTAGTTACGATATTATCAATCTTTTTAGCAGTGTTTTTGCTTGCAGGGATTATCCTTGCAATCTTGCTAATACGAATTACACGTCAGATACGCCGTGTTACAACAACAGCTGAAAAAACAGCACTAAGCTTGCAAGGCTTTGCATCAAATGTGACAAAATTTAGTTCACCAATGCTGATAGCGAAATTTGTAGCTGAGCAAGTGAAAAAGTACCAAAAAGATAAGGAGAAATAAGATATGAGTAAAGGCAAATTTGCATTTGGAGCGATTGTTGGTGCGATTGCTGGCGTCGTCGCTGGTGTACTTGCAGCTCCAAAAAGCGGCAAGGAAACTCGCGAAGATCTAAAAAAGAAAGCAGTTGAGCTAAAAGATCAGGCTGAGAAGACAAAAGGTGCTGTAAAAGCAAAAGCTGATGATTTTTCAAAGGATGCGTTGTCAAAGGCTGATGAAATGAAATCTCGCGCTGAAAACGCCGTTCAGGGCGCAAAAGATGGGTTTAAAAAAGACCCAGCAGCAAAAAAGTAGAGTAATCTTAGGGCATGAAACACTTTAGAAAAATTGCTCATAAAGTCGTGAGCGATCAAGAAGTAGGCGCACGCAAACAGCTACTCGAGGAGCTATTTAACGACTTCAATGGTTCACGTTTTCAAGTGTACAAAATGAACTTCGTACGTGGTATATTTTTTGGATTTGGTAGCGTGATTGGTGGCACGATTGTGGTGGCACTATTTGTACTACTGCTCAATC
>JAGOVX010000021.1 GCA_018060465.1 Candidatus Saccharimonadota bacterium
GGATAGAGCAGATCCGTCCTAAGGATAAGGTTGTAGGTTCGATTCCTGCCCGGGGTACCATTTTTAATTGCATCGCGGTACACTGGTTACAATGTCGTGGGAACTTATCATTATACTTCAGGTTGTAATAAGCGCCGTCTTAAGTCTTATTACACGAAAAATATCCCTTAAACATCCAGACGCAAGTTTCTCTATCGGATTATTTGCATTTATTGCAATTGGGTTATTGGGTTGTGTCTACGCTACTCTATTCCAAGGCGCATTACCCCATCTTCCGCCGCCACACATGTGGACGCTTTTAATCCTTGAAGGACTAACTATCCCAGCCGCCTGGCTCATTCAATACAAGCTAGTACGTCATTTTGGTGCAAGTAACGGAACCGTTATATCAGTCGCGTTCATTCTATTCGCGTCACTTGCAGCACTCGCTCTCCTTCGAGAACCGTTTGATATCTGGTTTTTGTCTGGTTCCTTGAGTATTATGGCTGCAGTATTTATTGTGCTGCGTATTGCCCCTGACGATAATCACAAGCGCACCCTTTCACCAAAAAATGCTATTGTGCTCGTTGTAGTCGGAGGATTGTTATATGCCGTCGGCATGCTCAGTGAAAAAATAGTTGTAAACGATATCGGCGCATGGAACTATGCTGCATACGGCTGGATCATGCAAGCAGTTGGGGCATCGTTTCTTCTACTGGTATTCGCTCGCCACGAACTTAGAAAGCTATCTCCTTCAATCATAACCAGTGGACTTACCTTTGGAGCACTAACAAGCGTCGCTGGAATGCTGTATATCTATGCGCTTAGTCTTGGCTCACTCAGTCATACGCTCATTCTCGGTAGCAGCAAGCTCGCGCTGACTGCTGTGCTAGCTGCAATATTCCTTAACGAGCGCAATAATATACAAAAACGCATTCTCGCTCTTTTGCTCAGTATCATAGGAATATGGCTAATTATCGCCTAATCAGCCAAGAAAACCCTTTTGTCTTTAGTTTACTTAGCTTCTACCCTTCACGAAAAAATATTACGAAGCAAATAGAAGCCAACGATGACCCTCACTGGCAAGAGTCAGGCGCGAAATTAGCTCAATCCTTCATATCTCTTGAAAGATTTTCTGGTATCAGTTAATCCAATTAACTCATGATTTAAATTACCCGACCATAATGAGTCAGTCATATAGGCGGTATATTTATTTGAGTTATAGCGTTGCGCCATCTTGCCCGCTTGAACCAAAATACGTTGCGACAGCTTTTTGTACGCATCTTCTACACCGTCCGGCCAGTTGGGAATACGAATAAAGTTTTGCCAAAATGCTTCAAATGAATGTTCGCTAAATGGGTCGGCGCTAGATGTCAGATCGCGGAATTTTACAATTTCCTTGAAATGAGGATCGAAGGGCAACTCTCTCCAATCTTTATCGCTAACACCTCGCATTGCATATGTCGCCATTTTATCAATATACGCAAGTGCTTGCACCATTGAGGGCCGCAAGCCAATCTCGCCTTGTCTGGATTGCAATAGCTCGTTGGTATACGCAACTAGATTGCCAACTTGTCTCCAACTCACATGAACCTTGCCGGTATGTTCATTCGGACTAACCCACAATTGTTCCAAAAGTGAGTTGAGCTTATCATCGTCGGTATGAGGTTTTTCCAAGTTTGTTTGTCGGGTATTTTCTACTAATCGGCGCAGCACATCGATTGCAGGCTCAGTTTCATCAGAGCGTGCTGAAGCAGAATATGTTTCACCAATTCGCTTATTCACTGGTTTTTCGTAATTTTCTAAATCAAAACAATAATCCCCAATTATACCTTGATAGTTAGTCGGTACTTTATCAATTGCGCGTAATATAGCCGCCTTCTTCTCATCATGTACATTTTCATCGTTCCGAGTCTTGTAATAGTCGAGCATTGCAGACAAAACAGCATGAACACCAGGTACCTCATCGTGAATCCAGTCACGACCCTCCCACAGCGTATACATTAATTCGGCTGCATCTTTCCTATTTTGCTCAAACTTTGCAAAATCACTTGTTGGAATTTCACGATAGGCCTGAATAAGATCGCGTACATTCTTCGGGTTTACCTCTGACACTAAACAGTGAATCCTGTAATCCGATAGGGCAAATCCGCCAAATTCCATAGGCCAAGAATTACCTCTGTCTAATCTTTCAACTTCTGGGTCTTGTTGATCTATAAGTGGAAAAACATTTTGTCGGAAACCTCGAACTCGTGTTTCGTCTATCCCATGAGATGCAAAATACCTCATTAGTAAACCAGAGCGTGTCGAGCAATTGCCTAAATCGTTGCTTGGGTCAGCTTCTAGCTCGTAATAATAATCGAGATATACAGCGAGGCAATTTGGGTCTGCACTTTTTCCTATAATTTCAATAGCTTGTCCAACATTACTTGCAGAATATTGGTCCTCTACTGCTTGCCGGGCATACTCAACAATTTTATCAACCGTAACATCATCAAATATTTGTTCATCGTACGCGACCACAAAAGGTACCATCACAGGCTCTAGGTTCCATGCCAAATTTTTGCGATATGCGTCATCAGCTACTTCGATAATCTGTGTGAATTTATGGAGTTGTTCAGACAGCGCCCGTATCGTTTCTGGTGTTTTTGTTAGCAATTGCTGTTCTGCATTATCGCCGTTCGTACTAGTGAGCTTACGAATTTCAACAATCTGTCGCCATGTCTCATCTGTTTTGTCCTTAGAATATTTATCGTAATCATTGGCAATTCGTCGTTTGAGACGTCTAACTACTAGGTCATTGTCATTATCGTCAAATGCATCAAGTTTCGCATCAAGGATTGGGTCTATTTTACCAAGAGGAGATACGTATGTCGGCTCATCAAAATCGAAAATATCGGGATTTTTGCGCCTTCCAGCCTGTGGTTCCGGCACAATATTCACAGCCGGTCCATCAGCTTCTCCATTAATGCGTTTTTTGTTTGATTCCATGTTCATTTTGTTTACACTTACGCTTATTCTACCATATACCATCATACGTAAGGATTTTTCTGGGCCTGAATCAACACGCCCTGCTGCACAAGGCGGCGAAGCTTGGTTCAGCACTTCATGCTAAAATAGGTGGAATCGTAGTCGTAAAAAGCTACCAGGAATTATTTAGTATGAAATTATTGATTATATTTGGCCCACCTGCTGTAGGCAAAGCAACCGTTGGAAATCTTGTCGAAAAAATGACAGATTTTACACTTTTCCATAATCATATGGTTACAGATGGGATAATGCATATTTTTGGCAAAGATTCAGAGAGTGAAAGCAAGCTAAGCCGTGAAATTCGCAGCGCAATCATCGGCGAAGCAGCAGCGACTGGCAAGAATCTTATTTTTACGTATGTGTGGAATTTCAATACGCCTCGCGGTAAAAGAAATATCGATCACTACAAACAGCTGTACGAACAACATGGTGGCACCGTGCAGTTTATCGAGCTCTGTGCCCCATTAGAAGAACGCGTACAGCGCGCAGATACCAAAGAACGTTGGCAGCGCAAATATCATACCGCTGACGGTAATGAAGTTCGCGCACTCGAGCGCGGAAGAAGTTTCATAAGCCCAGACCCCTTTTATTACCCAGATATCTACACAAGAATCGACGCAGTAGGAACAGCACAAGAAACGGCAGATGCGATTGTGCAGCTTCTTAACGAACAAAAATAAGACGCTCAATCGCGTCTTATTTTTGTGTATTTAATTTTTTCGTGCAATATTTAAGCCTCACCGCTTTGTATGTGTTTGTTTTCCTGTATAACTTTAATTTGGCATAATTCTCGCAAGCCATGAATACCCCGTTCGCGTCCCATGCCGGAGTTTTTATACCCTCCAAACGGATCAGTGGGTAGAAACCTTGATTCTAGGTTTAGACTTACCGCACCAGCATCAATTTGTGCCGCAATTCGCATAGCACGTTCAACATCTTTCGACATAACACGCGCAGTCAAACCATAGGGTGTATCGTTGGCTAACTCCACGCTTTCCTTCTCTGTTTTAAAGGTGACGATTGGAAATATTGGCCCAAAGACCTCCTCTTGCCAGACGCGCATATCTTTTGTGATATTAGTAAGCAGTGTGGGCGGGAAAAATGCCCCCTTGAGGTTTTCAGGCACTTCTGTTTGAGCCACAATCTTAGCACCCTTAGCGAGCGCATCAGTATATTGCTCGTGCAACAGTGTCATCTGACGCTCAGCAACTAAACTACCCCGATTGCAATTTGTATCAAGTGGATTGCCTATTTTCTGTTGCTCGACGAGCTTTTTTAACTCTTTCACCAACGTATCGGCACTATCTTCGTGCACAATGAGTCGTTTCAAGGCACTACAAACTTGACCATTGTGCTGGAAACGCCCGTTAAATATGACGGGTGCAGCTTCGGCAACGTCGACATCATCGAATACAATGCAAGGACTAGAACCACCCATCTCAAGTACAACTTTTATAAACTTATTCGCTGCTGTTTTGTACAGTGATTTACCTGTAGCCGTGCTGCCAGTGAACCATATAAGGTCAATGTCCTGCTCTACGAGCAGCTTTCCAACCTTACCGTCACCATACACTTCACCAAACACGCCTTCTGGTAGGTTATGATTGTTGATAATCTGCTCAATAAGCTTACCAACTAATGGGCATTCTTCCGATATTTTAAAGACAACTGTATTACCAGCTAGTAAATTCGGAAAGATGCCCCATATCGCCATTCCAAATGGGAAGTTCCATGGTGCAATTGCCGCAACAACACCATGCGGCTCGTAGACAACACGATGGCGTGACTCGTCATCTTCGAAAACAGTTTCGTCTGCGAGAGCCCTTATGCCATTTTCCAGGAACCAGCCAAGTTCTATATCGGTGTAGCGCTGGACCTCACCTGTTGCTTCAGCAATGGGTTTACCAGTTTCACGGCTAATGAGTTCGGCAATCTCAGTGGCACGGTCTCGAAATTCAACCTGGATTGGACGCAGAAGTTCGATACGAGCTGCAACACCTAGCTCCTTCCATGTAGTTTTTATTCTTTGAGCAGCGACTACTTTTTGTTTTATTTCATCTGGCGTGGATACATCGACGTAGCCAATAGTTTTGTAATTATCCGCTGGATTAGTAGAGGCAAGTTTCATAGTCTCATAATAGCATGTCGACTAATAATCTTTCGACACCACTTCCTCACATTTGCTACGCTATTTTATCGTGTAAATTTTTCGTGCAGTGTTTCATACTCGAAAAGTTCGTCGTCGCTAAACCAGTGTGCTATTTCTTTTTCAGCTTCTTCAGGATCGCCAGAGGCATGGATAAGATTTGGGATACCTTTACTGCTTGCGTCTGCGTAGCCGTAGCTCATATGGCTATAGTCGCCGCGGATTGTTCCAGGAGCAGAAGACTTTGGTTCGGTTGCACCGACCAATTTTCGCACAAGCGCTACCGACTCTACACCTTCTAGTACAACTGCAATCACTGGCCCTGCGTTCATCATTTCTAAGGTAATCTTAAAAATCTGTTCACCAGCACGAGTCTTTAGTTTACCGATTTCTTCGTAGTGTTTGTAGTAATGGTCAGTATCTGGCGCTAGCATTTTGGTGCCAACTATTCTCAGTCCAACACGCTCGAAACGAGTTAAAATTTCTCCAACCAGACCTCGCTGCAAGGCATCAGGCTTAAACACAATTAACGTTTGCTCTAAGTTAGGCTTTGACATAGTTCTCCTTGTTTACTACTGTTATTGTACCAGTAAAACGACAAAAATAATAGTTGCGAGAACTATTCGGTACCACCCAAATACCGCCAAACCATGACGACTCAAGTATCGCATCAAAAAACCAACCGCGATCAAACCAGAGACAAACGCTACTAGATTGCCAACTAAAACCGTACTAAGGTGTGCTCGCATATAGTCTGGGTTGTCTATAAACACCTTTAAAGTAACTCCGGCCATAATAGGCAAACTGGCCAAGAAGCTATACTCTGCTGCTTCTTTTGCACGTAGCCCCATCAGGCGTCCTGTAATGATCGTCGAGCCCGACCTCGACACGCCCGGAATAAGTGCTAGCATCTGCGCCAAGCCGATCGTGAGCGCCCTACTGGCACCCAAACTCTCGCCATCGGTCACGTTAGATAGTCGCGGTAGTTTCTCGAGTACAACCATAATAACTCCCACTACAAACAGCGTAGCCACAACCACCCATATGCTGCCAAAAAACGGTGTAGTATTGATGAAATCTGACAATAAATATCCTACAACCCCTGCTGGTACTGCGGTGATCAAGATATTTCTCGCCAGGATAACTTTTTTGTTCACAACAACATCCCGCGTAATATTCCATATTTTTGGCGCAAAATACACTAGTAGTGCAAGAAATGTGCCAATATTGATAACTTCTAGAAATAAATGGTCAGAGGTATGACCAAAAAGCCACTGCGCAATCACCAAGTGTCCTGAACTGCTAATCGGTATAAATTCAGTCAAACCTTGAATCAGCCCAAGTATAATCACCTCAAATAACTGCATATCCTCATTGTACCATTACGAGCATGAGCATCATACAGTATACTAGTACTATGTTCACCTCTGAACTCATATTAGATTTTATTGAGTCGCTCGAAGTCGAAGGCGGTCGATCGGCCAAAACTGCCGAGAATTACAAGCTTTACCTCGAGCGTTTTGTTGAATTTTCGGACGATATAGAAGTGGGCAACATTACTACTGAAACAGTGCGTAAATATCGGCTATGGCTCAATCGGTACAAGAACGAGCACGACGACGAGCTGGCCACAATTACACAAAGCTATCATCTAATCGCATTACGAGGCTTTCTAAAATATTTATCTGACCGAAACATCCCTACCCTACCTGCCGATAAAATAAAGCTACCGAAAGTAAGCCGAAAACAAGTTACCTTTTTGCATTTTGATGAAGTGACTCGCTTGTTAGACGAGATCAACACGTCGGAAGAATCTGGCCTACGTGACCGTGCGATTTTGGAGCTGCTATTTTCCAGTGGGCTGCGTGTTTCTGAACTTGTTAATTTAGATCGTGGACATGTAAACACAAAACGACGCGAATTTATGGTTCGTGGTAAAGGTCAAAAAGATCGGCCAGTTTTTATTTCTCAGGCAGCTGCTGATCGCCTTGACGAATACATTGCTGCCCGACTCGACAATCTTCCTCCCCTGTTTTTAAGCTACAGTCGCAATAATGTTGCAAGTCAGGCCGGAGATTTTCGTCGTTTAACAGCACGTAGTATTCAGCGCATGATACATAAATACGCTCGCCTAGCTGGCATTACCAAACATGTTTCGCCGCATACCATGCGTCATAGTTTTGCCACCGATCTACTAATGAATGGTGCTGATCTGCGTAGTGTGCAAAGCATGCTAGGTCACAGCAATATTTCAACAACGCAGGTTTATACTCACGTTACCGACGAACATTTACGTGAAGTACACGAAAGATTCCACTCCGACACCTAAGGTGTGCACCGTGACTGGTAGTCGCTTTTGTCACTTGTCACAAAAAAGTTTTTGCAAAGATTACTGTGTACCGATACAGATGCGCTAGGGTACTCTGTCGGTAGATTGCCTACCGAAACTCGTGCACGTACTCGCCGGAACTGATCGCTGGCGCGGCCGGTTGAATCAATCATTGGCTGCACAGAATCAAACAGCACATTATGGCTGTCCTTCAGCAGTTCTACCCTGTAATGCGCGTGATTGTACAGAGCCGTGAGCTGAAGATACTTTTGCCTTGCATCTGATGGCAACACAATTGTTGCCGAACATAGATACAAAGATCCGCTTGGATTTGTAGGTGTTGCCGTGAATGATTCCTCGCATACTGTGGGTTTCGGATCGTTTTGTGCACTGCCGCCTCGGGCATCTTGACTGAAATTAAAACTCGAAGTGCCAGCTGCTATACGTTTGAATGGGTACAAGAAAAGTGTTCGATCCCAGGATGCCCTCGTGTCCAAGCTCACACCTGGACTAAATTCTAGTAGTTGCGACCTCATAATTGGCGGCGAAGTATCCGGCCAACTGGATTTTGGCGGCAATCCCTGCAACCCTGTTTGATCGTAGTACACTGGACTACTAGTTGCATCGCCCACGTCGGCTGCACTAAACCAAGATATCCTCACTTTATTGAACACATCCTTGCTGGCAAGCCGCGTCACACTTGATGAACCATCTTGCTCTAGATTGCCTTCAACATATTTTGTATCCAGCTCTACCTCCACACAGGTATAGGCTTGGTTTTGATTTGGATCAGTTCCAACCGCAACTTCAGAAGACTGAAAATCTACCATACCCGTAGCTTCAAGGCTTGTGCAAGTATGTGTATTCAGCGCATTTCGTATTTGGGCACCACATGGATCGCCGTTTTTGTCACACTCTTTCATGCGTACCAACGCGCGCTTGGCGTCTTCTACCCCTGCCAATGCCGAGTCATACGCCCTTTGCGACAAATCAGCGTTTGATGCTTGTTGCTGATTTTTTAACATTATCTGGATAAAACTCGTTGCAACGACCGTAACGAGAAGCGACGTAAAAATCACGATAAACAATGAAACTGCACCCTTTTGACTGCTATGTAGTCGTATCATTTTTCTGCATTCCCCGCTCTTGCTACAAAGTTGAATTCATTTACCGCACAATACTGATCGTCGACAAGTGTTTTTGGCAATTCACAGCCTTCACCGTTTATTACTTCTGTCGTGTTTGTGCCCAATGTAAGATGCAAGCTATACATCGATTGACCACCACCCAGAATTACAGGAGTATCCATACTAAATGCTTGAATCGCCAAGTTGCGTCCACCGCTCGTAATAAGCTCGGTAGCTGTGTCGGGTATTTTCTCATATGCACCACTGCTATTTGTCTGACAAAACTCTTTACCAGCCGTGGAAAACTTTACCAATCGAATTGCCTGCTGCTTGCCGCTCACATATACATTGAACACTGTGTGGTCGGTATCAATATCATTGCCGTAATTCCACGCATACACAACACCTCCAGCGCACAACCGTCCGCCATCATTACGAAGTGCGGTACTTACCTTGCTTTGTGATGAAGTAGATAATGTACGCTGCATGTCACTAGTAACAGACTGCCCGATTTGATCAACATCACGCAGTGTCAGGCCTTTGTTGTATATTGAACTAATTTGAAGTGTCAGCATTGCAATCGACAGCATCAGCATAGAAATATACGTCATGGCAAGCGTTAGTTCTACCAAAGTAAATCCCCTATTATGACGGGTCATATAGCCTCACTAACGTTTCAAGTTGCATAGGAGCGCGCGTACTGAGCCCTGCCCCATACCAGCATGCGCGTATACGAAAATCATACGCTTTGGGCTCCAGTAAGCCATTCTTGGCTGCTTCGATCCAAATACCGTACGATTTACCAGGTGCAGATGTTTGTACCTGTGCATACGGTGGCGCAGTCGGTGCCAACATAGGCGTAAACCATGATGCAGAATTGATAATAGAAGCAGTTGATGGATTCATCGCAAAACGACTTGGCAGCTGGGCCGCCGTAGGACATCCGTCTTCCGTGTTAAATGTACCCGTACTGGCTTTGTTTACTACCTTTACCCATTCAGCATCTGATGTAGGCTGTGCAGTGTAGGCTTGATGAGCAGCTCGCAAGCTTTCTGCCTGCGCGTCAATCTGTTGTCGAACCAATGTTATCTCCAGCGCACGCTGCGAGGCACTTGTTCCTTGATTCATTAAGGTAATTGAAGCCACCGCAACCATGCTAAAAATAGTAATCGCAAGCAACACCTCAATAATCGTATCACCTCTAGAATAGCGTACTAGCATTTGTTATCTCCATCACCAAGTATATCAACGAAGTTTTGGGAAGAAGCGTACGCCTTTAGCACGACAGCCATCGTGCCGCCAGAGAATGGCGCACCTGCATCCATACAAAGCTGGGTGTCATTTTTTTCGTTATCCCCAACGATAAACGTAGCATCAAGTACCGGATCGGTCGCCCTATTCGCAACATATGTATGCACAAGGCCACTGACTGGTGAACGAATAATCGCTACCGCGTAATGCGGGGCGTCGGTGATGTCTTTTAAGCCAACAACCTGCGCCTGCCACGGTATAGCCAACTTTGCGTCAGATAGTGCCATATCTTCTGAAATAATTTTAGGTTTGCTGCCAAGTATTGCCTCAACGTCTGTCTCTGCCGACAACACCGCGTCATCGAGTACCGTGCCTACAATGCCCGCTACGCGCACGTTGCCACCACTAATATAGATATAGCGTCCTAATAGCGTACAATCTGTTTGCCCACGTGGCGCCCCTGCATCTGCTTCGCGTACACCGTGGACGGCATCACAAAGCAGCTTGGTTGAACGACCATTTTCTACGTTATATACCAAATTGTATTGCTGCTGCAAGAAAGTTTGCAATGTACGTACGCTATCTTTGTAGCGCTGCGTATTTATCATCACACCCCAACCACCTAGCAACGTAGCTGCCAGCATTCCCGAGATTGCTAAAAACAGCATCACCTCTATAATCGTAAACCCACGCTTGTCTTGTACGCCCATCTGGCACTAGTATAGCATAAGCAGCGTGCTAGAATAACCTGTGAGAAAGGTCATAATGCCTTGTCCAAAGAAAAGTGCTACTAGAAATCCAGCGATCAATAGCGGCCCGAATGGAATATGCGTTGTACGCGACAAACGACCCGTGAGAAGACCTGGCAAAACTATCATGGTACCAATAAAATTCGCGAAAAACAGTGCAACAATCGCGAGCATCCAATCATCGAGCAGTAGCCCTAAGGCAAGGCCTAGCTTTACATCACCAAACCCCACCCACCTACCTTTTGAAAGTAGCCAAATAGCCAAGTACAGCCCCGCCAGTACTAGCACACTGCCTGCCGTCAGCCACGCTGATGCGACTGGCATAGAAGAAGTCACGACGCGATGAATCGCAATAATACTCGACAGCGCCACGAGTGGCCACACCACTACATCGGGCAATATAAACCATTTCATATCGTATGCGAAAAGTATCGCCAAACACACAAGCACACCTACCCACACAGCCAACAAGTGCCATATAGGTGTTGGTAGATGCAAATAATAGTACAAGAAGCTTATAAATAGCGCAGCCGTGCCTAGTTCCATGGCAGGTTCAAACCACCCTATTGGTGCATGGCAGTACCGACATTTTCCTCCTGTGTGCAGCCAGCTTACAAGTGGTATCAGGTCGAACCATGCAAGTTCATGCGAGCACTCCAAACAGCGCGATCGATCACGCGACAATGGCACTGCCTGTAATGGGCGCAGCCTTTTTAGCTCCTTAGCATCAACTGGCTCACCGTCTTTTTTGTCTTGTACCAATTGGCGGGCTCGTAAACGCCACACCGTCGCACCTGCAAACGAACCAAATACTAGCCCCAATAGCCCAGCGATGCAATAGTACATACTCATACGCTTATTATACATAACTACGAAACACGGCGCTCATATGAACGCCGTGTTGTATGTATTGTTCTGGCTGCTATACTGACCTGCAGTACACGTCACCACTTTCCAACAACCCTATCGCTGCTGTTTGTCTTGACGATCCACGAATGACCTGTGCACCATCATCGCTACACGTTGCTTTTGCCCATACCTGAATAATGTCTTTGTTGCTGTCAGAAATTGTGCTGACAGTGCTCGTCAGAGTTCCCTTTACAGCAATCGACTCAAACTCCGACAGTTTGGTGACATATTTATCGAGTGCATTACTTGCGGTTGGAGGGAGCCCATTGTGATTTGTCCCGTAGTTAGATGCTGCGGTAGCCACAAGATTAATATCTTGGGTGCGTGCAGTATCATGCTGGGTACGCTGCAACGCCGGCAAAGCAATAAATACCATTAGGAAGATCAATGCTGCGATGGCTAGCACCAACACGACCTCAATAATTGTAAATCCTTTTTGTTGTTTTCGCGCCGTCATATGAGTATATCCCACCTTTCCATATATTGCTTTTAACACTTATGCTTATGATACCCCTACAGGAGAAAAATGTCTAGCTACTTTACGTTTATAGTATTTACTAGCCCGTAAATTGGTAATAGGATTGCCGCCACCAAGCTACCCGCAACGATGGCCAAAATCACCATCAGAATAGGCTCTATCGCAGTTGAAATTGATCGTATTTGCTCGTCGAGCTCGTCTTCGTATACCTGGGCAGCCTTGCCCAGCATTTCGTCTATCTTGCCAGATTGCTCGCCAATATTGATCATTTGTGGAACGAATGGCAATATGTATTCCTCAGACTTCAGCGCCACCGAGAGTGCCTTGCCACCCTTTACTTTTTCGGCAGCTCGCTCGATCGACTGTCCTACAACTGCATTATTGACTGCCTGTTTGGTAATCTTTAACATATCAAGCATTGGCACGCCTGTATTTAGTAGCGTTTGGCCAGTACGTGCAAACCGTGCCATGTAAAGTTTGCGGAACATTGAGCCAAATATCGGCATATTCAGTTTTAGCGCATCAAATTTACGGGCACCATCCTCTGTATGCAGATACTGACGCAAGAAATATACTCCAAAGCCCGAAAGAATCAAGATTACCCAGCCGAAGTTTACGATCAGATCTGCCAGCCCCACCATTACCTGCGTAATAAACGGTAAGTCTTGCTTTAGGTCGATATACAACTTCTTCACCTGTGGTACAACCACTACCAGCATAAATACAACCACAGCCAAAATAACAAACAGCACAATCACGGGGTACACCATAGCGCCGCGTATTTTGCTCATCATAGCCGCATCTTTTTCTTGCTGCGCAGCAATTCGCTTTAGGGCATCATCCAATGTGCCTGATGCTTCACCAGCGGTGATCAGTGCCAAAAATACGTTATCAAACACGTCCTTGTGCTGACCAAATGAATCCGACAGCGACTTACCACCTTCTACCGAGCCGATAATATCATCAACAACAGCCTGTAGTTTTACATTCTGTGTTTGGTCGTGGACTGTTCGCAAACTTTGTGTCAGAGGTAATCCAGCACCAATCAGCGTGGATAGTTGACGACTAAATACCACCTTGTCTTTCGTGCGAATACGGCCGCTGATCTGTCCTAGCACGCCAGCTTCATTGCCCGCTTCCTTGATACTGTGGGGCGTGAACCCCTGCGACATCAGTAGCTTGGCAGCGGCACTTTCAGTATCAGCCTGCACGCTTGCCTTCACAAGCTTGCCGGTGGAAAGGTCCTTTGCTTCATAGTTGAATCGTTTCACGCTATGCCATTATCCTCTCATCAACCGTTCAAACTCAGTCAAATCTACCGCGTAGTTTCTAGCTTCATCAAACGTAATCGTACCCGACTGCACCAAGCTAACCAGTGTTCTATCCATTGTCTGCATGCCTTGGTCGGCACTTGTTTGAATGACTGCATCAAGCTGGTGGCTCTTGCCCTCTCGAATAATATTACGCACAGCAGGATTCGCAATCAGCACCTCTGCCGCCACTACTCGTCCGCCGCCAATTGCTGGCACCAACCGCTGTGAACAAATTGCCATCAAAATATTACTTAGCTGCGCACGAATTTGCGGCTGTTGATGCGGCGGGAATACATCTATCATACGATCAATACTTTGGGCAGCGCTGTTTGTGTGTAGCGTTGCAAACACTAAGTGTCCGGTTTCTGCGATGGTAATCGCTGCCGATATCGTTTCCAGGTCACGCATCTCACCAATCAACACAACATCTGGGTCTTGACGCAAACTTGAACGAAGGGCTGCCGAAAAGCTATAGGTGTCGTAGTGAACCTCTCGTTGCACAACAACCGATTTTTTCGATTTATGCGTAAACTCTATTGGGTCTTCGATTGTAATAATGTGCTGTGATTTCTCGCTATTTATCTTGTCTACAAGTGCCGCCAATGTTGTAGATTTACCGCTACCAGTTGGGCCAGTTACAAGTACCAAGCCTCTTGGATAATCAGCAAAACCACTGACTGTCTGCGGCATACCAAGTTCCATAACATTTTTTATTTCGTTTGGAATAAGACGCAACGCAGCCGCCAAATTGCCTCGCTCATGAAATGCGTTCACACGGAATCGGCCTAGATTGCCAAAAGCAAAACTAAAGTCGAACTCTTTGTCTTTCATCAATATTTGCTGCTGGTCTTGGTCTAAAATAGCAAATACCAATGCTTCTACCTCGGCTTCACCCAAAGGGTTGTAGCCAGCAACAGGCGCCAGCGAACCGTCAATACGCAACATAGGTGGCAGCCCTACTTGAAGGTGCAAGTCGCTTGCTCGGCGCTTGACGACTTCTTCTAGTAGGATCTCAATTCGTAGTTCTTGGCTCATGGTTCCACCCTTCTTTACGCTATGTCCGCTGCCACGCGGTTTACTTCTTCTATTGTTGTGACTCCTGCGAGTGCCTTTAGGTACCCGTCTTGGCGCATTGTCACCATGCCCTGTTCGACTGCTTTACGCTGAATTTCGGCACTGGTTGCTCGTGCAACAATCAGGTTTTGGATCTCCTCGTTTACATCCATCACCTCGTACAAGCCTGCGCGTCCTGAATAGCCGTGCGGACTTTGGGGTGTATCCTTGCCCTTCACTAAAGTATAAGCGCTTTGACCCGCCATCGGCAAGTCTTTGTAGCCTAGATCTTGTGCGATTGCTGCTGCTTGGTCTTGTGTCTTTGGTAAAATAGAGCCAATAGTTGCGGTAATATTTTGCGTTTCTATAGGAGTAGAGCTGTAAACATCGCGCTGCTTTGCTACACGTCGCACCAATCGTTGCCCAATAATCGTATTTACCGTACTCGCGATCAAAAATGGCTCGATACCCATATCAAGAAGCCGTGGCAGCACGCCCGCAGCCGAATTTGTGTGGAGTGTACTAAACACCAGGTGCCCTGTCAGCGCCGCTTGCACCGCCAAATTCGCGGTTTCACTGTCACGAATCTCTCCTACCATTACAACATTAGGATCCTGACGTAATATAGAACGCAAACCCGATGCAAATGTGAGGCCAGCCTCTACATTAACCTGTATTTGGTTCACGCCATCCATTTTGTACTCTACAGGATCTTCCAGCGTGACTATGTTTATACTTTCGTCCTTGATTTCTTTTATCAAGGCATACAGACTGGTAGATTTGCCACTTCCGGTTGGGCCGGATGTCAAGATCATGCCGCTTGGCCGTTGAATACCTTTTCGGATTGCACGCAGCGCACGGCCCGCATATCCCATTTCTTCTAGATTAAAGGTGTTACCAGACTTGTCCAGCAAACGAATTACCACTTGTTCTCCCCATACAACAGGGCTTATCGCAATACGTAAGTCTACTTCTTTTCCAGCTACTGAAATTGCAAACTGGCCATCTTGAGGCGAACGATGTTCATCAATCTTTAGATTGGATAAAATCTTTATTCGGCTTACCAAGGCTGGCTCTATGCTTTTTGGAAGCTGCATAATTTCACGCAAGACGCCGTCTATTCGCACACGAATTTTTAGCGCTTTTTCCAATGGTTCAATATGCACATCGCTGGCTCGTGTTTTGGCTGCGTATTCCAAAATCGTACTTAGGGCTCGGCTGATTGGTGAATCTTGAACAATAGTCTTTATGTTGCTGGCTTTTTCATCAGCTGTATCTTCCTCGGTC
>JAGOVX010000001.1 GCA_018060465.1 Candidatus Saccharimonadota bacterium
AGTTAGCTGGATGCCGTGCAATATCTTTTATTCGTGGCCATACTGGTAGCTCTGAATACTGATATTCAGCCTGTGTAGCAAGCACTCTTGCATTCTCCAGCTCCCATACCGTCCACTGGTTATGGTTTCCACCCTCTACCTGATGAGCTGAAGTAGCAGCCCCCCACAAGAATCGCTTTGGAAATTTGGCGTCTGCGTGTATCATCTGTACATATTATACGACAGGAACCGTCAAAGCAGTGTTTACGAAGAAATATCTTCGCCAAAATGTTTTTGTAGTCGCATAGTTATGCTACCTTCATGTCGGCCTAGTAGCGCAGAAAGTTCTGCAATACCCTTGCCGTTCTGAAATTCCTGCGTCAGCAATGCATCTTGCTGCTTCGTCCATGGCATATAGGCGTTCGGGTAGGTTTCTCGCATTTTCGCAATTTTTTCCTGCCACGCACTGCCATTTTTTGCATGTGGTTGTGGTTCTGGCATCTTGGCACGTTCATCTGCTTTCGCCTTCAAATGTGCAAACGCCTGCGTGTCCCGCCGAGATTTCTGATGCAGCTGCGTATCTATATGGTAGGCATCATCACTAATAGCCAGCGCCATTTGGTTGATACCTTTTAGAAATAATGTGTCCAACGTTCGTACACGACTCAGCGCCACATAGCCCATACCCTCTACAAACGCTTTACGTAAGTCAATCAGCGCCGCATCCAGCGTCATACCCTGGCTTTTATGCACTGTTATTGCCCACGCCAGACGCAACGGAATTTGTGTAATACTTGCACGCTTTTTGTCGCCATCACGTAGTTCCCACGTATCAGGCACAACCGTCAGTTCTTTGCCATTTGTAAACTTTATTATCGGATATTCAGTCGCCGAGTCGAAGGCAACAACCGTCCCTAGACTGCCATTAAAATATTTTTTATCAGGACTATTTTTTACCGCCATCACCAGCGCGCCTTCTTTCAAGCGCAGTTCAGCCGGAGCGAGTACAGAACGCTGCAAACTTTCCACGTAATTTGTGCTTCCGGTGGTAGTTTGGCTATACCTCATTTCATCGCCGTCAAGCTGTGCCAGCCTAGCCTCATTTTCTCTATCCACATCGACATTGACTGTGTGCAACTCGGTATACAGCAGGCCTTCCGGCGGATCTACCTGCACGCGTGCCAGTAATGCCTCGGCATGAGACCGACGCAAATCTTGATCTCGCATTGCATGTAAAATTTCCGACAATGTGTCGTCGGTATGTCGATATTGATCTTCCAGATAGCATATGGTTGGGTCAAGTTCTTGCCATACCTGAGAATTTACCACAAAACCACCTACCCTACCTTGATCCCTGTTCACTGGCGGCAACTGGAACAAGTCGCCACTCATAATAAGTTGAATCCCACCAAAAGGAGTATCTGGCTGTTTTCGTACCAGCCTACATACTTCATCCACCATATCAAGCCGAAAATCATGCAGCATCGATATCTCGTCGAGTATCAGCACGTCAGTTTTTTGGATTATTTCACGACGACCCTTTGGCAAATTATCGATAAAATACGGTGGCAATTCATCGTGTATGCCAATACCACACCAGCTATGAATAGTCGTACCTCCCAGATGCGAAGCAGCCAATCCTGTTGTGGCAGTTATCGACACATGTTTGCCCTCGTGTTTGGCAAGGCGAATAAACTGATTCAGCACATAGGTTTTACCAGATCCAGCGGGACCCGTTAAAAATACGCTTTCTCCAGACAGCAATATCTCGAGTGCAAGCTGTTGATTCATTAACCCCTCGGTGCCTCGCCGTCTGGCTCGCCCAAAAGTTTCTTACTTTTTATCTCGTATCGCCTACCTGTGACTTGGCTAGTTATATAGTCTTCATTTATCAGATTCACAAACATATCTAGGTCGTTGCCATCCATAATAATAATCTGATTCTTCTCGTCGCTCATCAGTTCCAGCTGCATTTCGTCGGCATATTCAATTGCCTGCTCTTGTGAAACTGCCCCAATCTCTAGCTTCTGTAGTTTGTTGACAACTTTTCTACGTTCACGTACCAATGTTTGCAGGTCGAGCCCCTCAGCAAAACTCAGCTTGTACGTTTTTTCGATTTCAGCCACCTTCTCGTCAGCCAGTAGTTGTTTTTTATACTCATGTTGAAATAGTTTTTCAAATTTTGACTGATGAAAGATAAAAATATCGCCGCCAATAATCACTACTTGATTGTCTGTTGGCATTTTTACACCAATATCTGCTTTAAACGGAGCCAGCGTTCCACCATTGAGTTCCCAGCTTGTCGCACCTGCTAGCACATTGCTTTGTTGCACAGCCTTTACGATATAAAATGGTGCCGCATCTGCTTCTTTACAGCGCAGTACTACACCTTTTACACGCTTGAACTCATGGTCGGTTTCAGAAAACGACTCGATGCTGGCACGTTCTTTTTCTATCAAATGTAGTAGTGTTTCAGCACGCCCAACTTTTGCCACTTCAGTGCGTAGTAGTACATTTTCCTCAGCCTCACTACGCTCGTAGTCGCGAACCATCATACCGGTACCTGCGCCAAAATTAACAGTATTGATCGCATCGTATAAAAACATTGCTCTCAGTTGATTTTCAAGCTCGGCTGAATACTTTATATGGTATGGTGTGTAGTTTTTGTTAAACACAAATAGTTCAAGGCTGATCTCATTTTTTATTCGGTCAGTTTGGTTCGCCCACAAAAATACATCAGTCGGTTCTGGTTGATCGGTCATGTTGTCCTTTTTACGTTATATTACTTTTCGCACGCAATGCCGTCGTTGTCACGGTCTAGCTTGCCCTGGTAGCTTTCATCAGATCGCTTGATGTTAAACACACCTGCTTCAAATGCTGCGGTACAGTTCTCGAATCGACGACCTTTTGATGCCTTGCTGGTACTTTGCGCGGCAACCTTTTCTTGTGCTGCCTTTGATGCAGTATTTGCCGAGCTTGCCTTGCCGTTCACTTCACCATTTGGAGCAGTTTGAAATGGTGAGTATTTGCCGTTCACATCAGCCTGTGATGGGTTTGTAAGCACCACCCCTGCATATGCCGACCATACTACTACGAGTGCCATCAATGCCTTTGCCCAAGGGCTATTCTTGAAACCTTCTGGGTCATGCACATACCACACAGCAGCCACAACAATAGGTATGATAGGCAGCACAACAATCCACAGCAGCCAGCCTACTAGAATTCGGCGGCTCTTTGTCCAATTTTGGTAGGAATTCCGAGTAAGCGGAAACCGACTTAGTAGCCACTCTGCTCCGCGTAGGAAAAATCCACCTTTTGCAATCTTGGCACGCTCGTCATTTACCTTCGCTTCTTCACTTTGCTTTTTCTCAACCATGTTATCTCCCCTTTATACTTGTACTTATTGTAGCAAGTTTTTATGTGATTTTAGAATCTTTTTACACGCGGGCTAGAGATCTTGCAGCACAGACTCTTGCGGCAGTGTCGCAAGTATCGTATGGATAGATTGTGTTGGTATGAACAATGTAGCCGTGTTTGAAATAGGGTGAAAATCCAAGTCTGGCTCATTTAGAAGTTCCGCATCAACAATTACCTTTACGTGATGTGCTGTTTCATTCAAACAGCAAAATATACTGACAGAACCTGGTTTTACACCTAGCATTGTTTCTACTTTTTCGGGGCTGCAAAACCGTACTTTCTTCTCGCCTAAATCGTCTGCTAATTTTCGCAGGTCAAGCCGTTTTAGCCCGGGCATCACTACTAAATACTGCCGCCTACCTTTGTCGTCCTGAATAAACAAGTTCTTTATTTCGGTTCGTCCAGGCAGCACGCGCATCGCCTCCTCTACCGTATATACAGCCTCGTGGCGTACAAGCTCGTAAGGAATTGAAAGCTGTTGCAAAAACCGTATGCAGTCATCCTCTTTTACATAGTGTGCTTCAGATGTCATCCTAGTGAATCTCGCTTATTGCACGAACTATCATGTAGATAATATACACGGCCATGCCTATCCCTACCCCAATACTCGTACCTGTTTTTAGTCGCTGACCCAACGGCGCAACTACATTTGCTTCCCTATTACCCACTCGTTCGTCTGCATAATAACTGCCCTGCTCGGCAATCTCGCCGCCAACTTTTTTTGCAATATCCATCAAAGCTTTTATATTCTTTTCCTTCACCAACGCGTAGTTTGTTTGTGCGTAAATATAAAATCTGTCATCTACTACCTCCATGTCATAGGCACCCTCACTGTCCATGGCGGCCTGCATCACATCTGGCGTAAAAATATACAGGGCATCACGTGCGTATTCTTGAGGTGCATACAAGGTAAAATATTTGTCAAAATCTCCCTCTAGCGATAGTTTTTGTCCGTTCTTAAATTCATCCGGTAAATTTGTCACAACACTGAGAAAATTATTTTTCTTTGTATCAAGTACCATATTTGGCAAACGACGCGGCAATTTCATCATCAAAAATCCCCATATGTGAATCTGCTGGCTTTTGCCACTTCCTGTCGTGTAGCGATACTCACCTACTTCTATCCCATCAGAAAACGTAATGCCATGCTGGATTACTCGCGAGTGTCCCTTGTTAAAAATCATACCGGTATGCGGTATGTCTTTTTGTTTAAACACATAGCGTGCATGATTCATTTCGGCAAATTTATGCAGCTGTACGCGTGCCCTAGTATTCTCTACTATCGCCGAAAGTATAGCTGAAACTACTGCCCATCCGATACCGAATACTACCCCAAATTGCACCACTATCCCTGGCATACGCAGTATAGCACCTACAATAGCCGTCACTAGTCCAGCCAATGCAGCAAGCACAGTTACCCACATGTAGGTTTCAGAAATCGTCATCCACCTGTCACCGGTTAATTTTTTGTAGGCAGCTAGATCAGCCTCAGTTATTTTCGTCGTGAGCGCGCGATAGTCCACAGCTTTCATATGTTTATGGTATCACACGCACGTTATACTACTATCTTGCCGTCGGCAACCACCAATTTGCCATCCTTGTACAATCTCCCGTCTGGATAAATAGTTGCATACTCTGCGTTCTTAAAACGCAGTGCCCTTACCAATATTCGTGGGTCAACGCCAGTCATATGCGCCGCCCCGCACACGGCAGCATCACCGTGAGTAACAACCAGAACCTTTTCTACTTGGTTTTTACGTCGAGTATTTTTCAGTGCCAAACCAACCCGTCGTGCAGTTTCTTCAAGGCTCTCAGAACCATACGTACCGTCAACATAGTAAATGTCGTCAAGGCCCCGTATCAAATCCTGATCATCCACTACGGCGCGAGCATCGCTTACAAGTAACCCCTCTAGCATTCCCAAATAGCGTTCATGCAGCCCCGGAACAGTAACTGGGGCGACACCCAATACACCGCCTACAGCCCTGGCACTTTCCTCTGCACGGTACATAGCGCTCGAAACGATCGCCGTGATTGGCGACGCATGATGCTCCGCATTCAAACGCCGCCCAGATTCTTGCACTTGGTCTACACCATCTGCAGTTAACCTATCAAATGGAGCATTCAATATGCCGCTCTTATTTCCAACTGTTTCGCCGTGACGCATTAAAATTATCTCGGTCATCGTGGTGTACTCTCGATCATATCCATTATTCTCACGCTATCTTCTATCGCGACTGCAGCGCATCAAGCGCAATCCCCATAGCCGCAAGCACGCGCCAATCCAGGCGTCGATATGCGTCATCCGTCATATCCAGCGTATAGTGGTCACGAAATAACGTTACTTTCCTGTATTTTCCTACTTCAATATTGCTAGCCATATCGATAAAAATAAAGTGGTAGCGGAAAAAAAGTATTATAATTTCCAATATATCACCAAGGTACGGTATTACCCCAATATAACGACGCAAGATTGCTAGCGTCGTGTTGCTTTCTTTCACCCGAAATACATCATTGCCATTCGCATCCATCACAATCCAGCTGCTACTCACAAGACTTTTGCCAAATTCCTTGCGCAACATACCTAGCAACTGTCCTGCTGGGTCTTCTATAAAGTACCTACCATGCACATCAAGCACTTTTTCAGCCCGAAATGAAAATACAGGTGAAGTCTTTTGCTCATCCGTATAGCAAAGCACCTTTTCCTTAAAGGCCAAACGTTTCTGCTGCGCAAAGGCAGCAAGCTGCGCCTTGTTCCCTGCCTGATCAGCAGCAAACACACTATATTTGTTTACAAATGCTGTGATTTTTTGGTCTATGTATAATTGTGGTTTCATACTTTTAGTATAGCCTAGTTGTCCGCCATAGTGTCGGTATTTTGGCTAGCCGTTCCTGGGGATCGCCACCAAGTCGATATCAAACACTAAATCACTATTTGCTGGTATATTTTTAGCGGGGCTACTACTGCCATATGCCATAGCGGCAGGTATAATGAGCCGGCGTGTACCACCAACTTTCATGCCAGGCACACCCTGTGTCCAGCCCGCTATCACGCCATGTAGTGGAAATGTAATCGCCTTGTTGAAGTCATGGCTACTTTGAAATATTATGCCATTTTTACACAGCGCACCCGTATAATGCGCCGTAATGGTCGCGTTCGGCTGCACTTCTTCACCGGTGCCTACTTCTATATCTATAATTTCCAGCTCATTCACATCTCGACGTGGTGTAAAATCCGCCAGCTTTGTACCTTCATATGTCATATCAGTTAGTATAGCAAATCTTTGCAACCACCCGATCACTCAATTTCTTCCTCGCCAACTTGTTCAAGTGCACCTATATTACTTCCTGGCCAAAATTTTTCTTCGATATACCAGCATGGCAGCGAAAAGTGCATTTCCGACAAGCCACACAATTTGCCAAGCACTCGAAAGAAATGTAAACGAGTCTAGCGCGGCAAGCCCTAATGTAAATCGAAATGTATTTGTTACATAAAACGAAAGCGTTTCTGTCTCTGGTTTATTCCACGACTTACGAACTGTCGGCACAAAAGCCAAAAGGTCTGCAATAATTGCAAAAACCAGAGCCACGACAGGTTGGTTTACGCCAAGCCACAACCCCATTGCTATCAGTGACAGCACTGCAACTATTTTATCCGACCACGTTATATCCCGATTACCATGCTTAATACTTAGAAAAACTACCCCGAAGCATAAAAGCCCCGCAGTAATCGTAATCCATGCACCCGGGCCTGCTCCACCTTTTATCTGCAACGCAACGAGCAGTGTTGTCAGCAACCCCCATAATGTCCAGCTATAGGTGTGTGGACGTGTCGCGCCCCTCAATATGTCGCGATAATACGCGATATACGAGAATACCGTCAACAAGGCGGCTATACCACCAATTATCTCTTTCACTTGTTAAGCAATCATAGCCAGTAGCTTCTTACGGTAGATCAACAACAGCACGAACCCGCCAGAAAGTACAAAATATATCGGGAAGATCGTATCGACACGAAGTTCGTCTATAGCGATGATGGCGCATATCGATGCGACAACTTCGATTGCAAAAAAGTTCGGATCTTCAGACTCGGGTTTCTTCCATGTTTTAACAAACGTAGGAATGAATGCAATTAGGTCTGCCAGTACGCCCAGCATCACTGCGAGCAAGCCACTGCCAGTTAGTACATATGAAATAACCGCCACTACACCCATTGAAAAACATACCTTGTCGAGCTTGCTAGTACCACCTTCACCATAAATAATCGACATAACGAGCAAATAACTCGCTCTTACAAAAAATATACCCGCAAACATAATCCCCGAGAGATTGCTAGAACCAAGGATACCAATAATTCCCGTTACCGCCGCTAGCCAAATAACTGCACGCGTTACCCTATGCGGCTTCGCCTTGCCCTCCAGCATACTTTTTGTATAAAAAATAGGCGAAATAAGCGATAATACTAAACTAAGTAGAATCCAGATGTTCATACGTTAGTTATCCAAAAATTTCTGAAGCTGGCTCCACACACCGTCGGCAATCTCAATCTCACCAGATGTTTCCGCTCGCTTCGATAGCTCATCGCCATGCTCACCCGGCAAATACAGTCTACTGCCCTTCGCCTTCCTTGCTGAGCGCATTGTCTCAATTAGCTCATCCACTCGATTATTAAAATCACCCCTACCCCCAAGTAACCCCGTATCAATCGCCAAAACAAAGGTACCCGCACCTTCTTGACTATGATGTCCTGCAAATCCACCTTGTGTGAATGCAGCACCAAGCATTTGAACAAAAAGAGACAGTCCTGAGCCCTTAGCTCCGGCAAATGGCAGAATCGCGCCGAGCATAGCATGATCTCCCTCCATATCAATTACTTCTTCTGGCGTGGTTGTATAGTTACCATCCTTATCTAAAGCAGATGCATCAGGTATAGGTTCCCCCTTCAAATAGGCTTCGATGACACCGTAGTATGCGATTGAAGCTGTGGCAGAATCAAATACTATCTGTCCATCACTATGCGGAAACGCATACGAAAGTGGGTTGGTACCAAAAACTGGCTCTGTCAAACCATGTGGAGCTACGAGTGCAGATGCATTACCAACCGAAACAAAGCCAATATAGCCCTTCTTTGCTATTGCACGCGCAAAGTAGCCGATTGCACCAGAAGAAGAAAATGTATGATTAACGCCAACAATACCGGCACCATGTATAGCGGCAAGCTCGACAGCTTTTTCTGCGGCTTTCATTGCACTAACCATTGAGTGTCCGCCAGAAAATAATGCGCCACACTTATTCTCTTTAACTATCTTAAACTGTTCTATATCTGCCGCTTTAGGCACACCTCCGGTTGCAATTTTTGCAATGCCTTGATTATTCCCGCGCATTTGAGCATACAGAAGCGTATCGGTAATGATCAGAGTGTCTTCCGCATTATACCCAAGTTTTTCTACACCCTTACGTACACTTTCTTTTAGTTCTTGCAGTGCAACTTTCATTAGTGATCTCCTGACGCTATTACAGTTTTACTGTTTTTTCTTCCTTCAATTATATTCTTTACGTCGGGCAATAGTCCAGCTATGATTATTAGAATACCTCCTACAATAACAGAAATCCCCACCGATTCACCAAACAAAACCGCACCAAATACTACTGCCCACACTACCTCACTTAAACCCATTATGCTTCCGACGCTTGCATCGACTCTTTTAAAACCTTCAAAGACCAGCAACCCTGCAACAAGTCCAACGATAGCGAATAATATCATTGCAATCCATGGCCATGAACCACTAAAGCTTGGTACTTTTTCGCCTAAAGCGAATCCAATCAGAATGTGCGAAAAGAAAATCGGCAGCCACATATAAAATGAAATCGCAATCGATGACAGCTTTGTTAGTTTTTTCGACATAGATATCTCAAACCCACTAGCCACACCATTAAGCATTGCCATGAGCATCCCCATGAGTGAAAAAACGCCAATCGAGAGTCCAAAAATCAATGCAAGTCCACAAAAAGCAAGTAACATAGCAATGATCTTCACGAGCGTTATCGTTTCACGCATAACCCACTTCCCAACCCAATACGAAGCAAGTGTATAGGCTGCGTAAAATAAAAGCGTAGCTGTTCCTATTTCTGTTATTAGGTAAGCATAATAAAGCGGTGCTTGCGTGAACAATGCGAAGAATCCGATGATAAGCAACCACCGTACCTCTTGTTTGGAAAGCCGGCGAAATTCACGAAAATAGAACATAACCGGCAACAGCATTATGACAATTAATCCAGCTTCTCCTTATAATGGAGATTATGGCAGATCTTGGCTACACCGGCGTAGGTGCATGTAAATACCGTCGAACCACAAATAGCATCGCACACACATCAGCAGTTAGTATGTAAACCGGAAAAGCAAGATGAGTGAAATCCCATACGTCAATGATAAGTAGTGCAGTTACGGCACTAATTGCACCCAAAACGTAAAGAGTAAGCCCTTCTGTTTCTGGATATTTGTAGGCTTTTATAAGTGTTGGCAAAAATGCCATCCCGTCGGCAAAAACTGAAAAAGCAATTGCAATATTCGCATTCCCGCTCGCTTGCCATGCCACCAAACCACCTACTGCTAGGGCGCCGCACAACATATCAAATCTTTTAAGCTTCCACGCAGCTGTCTGCGAGAAAAACGAGCAAGTAAAGATAATTAATGGGTCAATCCCCACGATCATCGTAAATAAGGACTGATGAAACGGCACATGCTGACTCGCCATCGACGCCGCAGCAATCATGGGTGCAATCGAAAGTATTCCCCATGTCATACGGTTTGGCCGTACCGTTCCTCTCACTACTCCGTAGGCATAACTCAAATTGCCCACAAGAAGCAAGATTACGCTTAGATATATCCATCGTTCATCTATCATACGGCATAGTATACTCTGCATTTTTACGTATGTAAAAAAGTTGTCTGTACAAACAGACATTATAGTGATATGCTTCTACTATGAATGTGGAAAAACAACAGCAGGAGAAAGTTGTCAGCTATCTCAAACAGTTAGGATTGTCGAGCGAGCAAACTCTGGCATACATTTTCCTTCTGCAGCATGGCCCACAAACCGTTTTACAGATTAGCCGCGGACTCAACACCGGTCGCACAAAGCTCTACCCTCTACTCGAAAGTCTTGCTGATAAGCAGCTTATTACTGTACATGAGCGCCACTATGGCACCTCGTATGAAGCTCAGAGTCTCGATAGTCTCGATTTTCTTGTCGGCGAGCACGAACGAAAAGCTACCTCACTGCGAAGTAACTTACCGGCCGCGCAACATGTATTGCAAGCATTAACGCTGCCCTCTCCTTCTGCCACTCGTGTTATAGAATACCGCGGTATCGATGGCCTCAAACAAATGAATTATAATCTTACAAAAGCTGAAAAAGAGTTTCGTGTTTTCGAGCTCGCCGGACTCGACAAGCACCTCGGTAAAAGTTTTGCCCATAAAATGCGTCAAAGAGTTATCGAACGTGGGCTTACCACATATGACCTCACGAACAACCCTGCGCGCACTAGCGAGCCCGGTGCTGAAATGCCCAATGCCAAAATTCGCTACATTGATCCAAGTGTTTTTACAATTGAATTTGAAGCCTATGTGTACGACAATATTGTCGGCCTTATCCAATATGAATCAGATGATATATTCGGTATAGAAATCCATTCTGAAAAACTCGCCCGCCAACAACGGACTATTTTTGATATGTTGTGGAAACTAGCGCGATAAGGCTAGGGCTTGTTTCTCCACGAATAGTAGCCAACACGTACGACATTCAATCCTTAAAGTAGTTTTCTTCAGCCGAATTCACAAAATGCGTCAACGTAAAATGCTGCTTCATTTCTTCTGGGGTGTTTAAGCGAACAATTGTATATTTTCCGCCTGTAATTCCATGCACATAATCGTGCGTAATCTCGGTGATAAAACACAAACCCCAATACAGCCACTTGCCATCAATGTATTCTACAAGAAAGTTTCGTACAGGCGGCTGTTGATATACACGAATTTTTTCTTTAGCAGTAAACGTAAATTCTTTGCCTTCAACATCTTGCATCGTATACGGCGTCTGCAGATGCGTTTTGATATCTAAAAAGTCCGGGAACCCCTGCTCCTTTGTAATTCGCAGCGTATCGTTTAGTTCAATAAATGATCCCATCTACTCTACCTCGCTGACGTTTTTAGGTTGTTGCTCCGTCGTATGATTGTGGTTCATCCTTCTACTCCTTCTCCGTTTTTTAACAGTTCAAGCTCTTTACCACTGCCCTCTAACCCTATCGATAACCAGCGATGCGCGAGGCTATGGCCTACGTCATTCAATAACCCATTGTGTACCGGAACAAGCTTGCGAGCTTTCGCTGTCTGTGCAAACTCAATCACTTCACTCATTTTCAACCATGGTGCTGAAATTGGCACACCAACAACCTCTACTTCATCTGGAATAACATGGAATGAATCGCCTGGATAGTAATAAAAATCCCCTACATTAATTGCAATATTCTTACACGGACTCGATTGCCATATGATTGCGTGGTCAAGCACATACAATGACACCGATACATCACCTACCGTCAGCACTCTATCGCTCTCAATAACGTGTTTGGGACATTCAACACTCGCAAGTTCAGCAATACTTTCCCCATGACCATACACCATCACCTCAGAGCTAGCAGACACAATCTTGGCTAGTTGTGCAGCGCTCGTGTGGTCTGGATGCACGTGCGTATAGAAAACCGCATCGATATTTGATAGATCATCGGGGAGTTCAGTAAAATCACCTGGGTCAATAACAATCTTCACGCCGTCTTTTTCAATGACCACACACGCATGTCCATATTTTGTTAGTTTTGACCGACTCATGTTATCCTCCCGCGTAGTTACTAGTAGTAATTATACTCCACTGGCATGCTACTGTTATTCAATAGGTGGATTTAAAATGCGAATCGCTGCGCTAAGGCCCCAATTTACACTGTAATTATTCCGAGGATCACTTTCTTTAAAAGAATTGTATATATCTTCCCACTCTGCAATTTTATTTCCATCCGCATCATACATCACAAGTGTTGTGTCGTCCAACGGATCATCTTCTGGCATAAACTCGTAGGAGCCCACAACCGTACCATCTTGAAATAGTGTGCCATTATGGACGCCAGTCACCTTGTCTGCCGTTTCAACTTGCTTTCGACTAAACTGGCTTAAGTCTCGCCCAGGCATGCGAATAGACATCGTGCCGTCACTAGCAGTGGCAAAGCCTTTTTCGGCTAAATTAGTGGCTAGCCCAGGAGACAACGTAGCTGTTTCATGTATAAAAACCTTAGTTAGCGGAAGTACAGACCGTACACCCGAAAGCAAGCGACCAATCGCAAAGTTCGCCAACCCTTGCCCTCGATATTCTTCCCGGACAAATGCCGACATTAAATGAGCCTCAACTGCCTTTGAGCCAGCTTTTACTACTGTGATAAATGCACCGCCAACCACCGTATCGGTAGGATCGCGATTCACATCTTCAAGAACAAACCGTCGATGCATAAAAATATCTTCTGCTCGCACATCAAGATCAGCCGGCCCGTCAGCCAAGGCACGATACTGATCAATAGTCGAACCAACGCGATTTGCATGCTCTGGTGAATCGCCCACAAACATCATGCGTGAACCCTCTGGAAAACGATCCATTGAGTCGTAAATCAACGGTCGGGCTGTTGCCATATGAACTACCGCTCTAGCTCTACAATCTCCACCCGTTTTTGCTCGGTCGTATCTCTATCACGCACCGTCACCGTGCTATCTTCTAGCGTTTGGAAGTCGATGACCACACAGTGCGGTGTACCTATTTCGTCTTGGCGGCGGTAGCGTTTACCTATATTGCCGTTGTCGTCCCACATCACACGGCCAGGGTTT
The DNA here is from genome assembly GCA_018060465.1 of Candidatus Saccharimonadota bacterium. Taxonomy (GTDB): domain Bacteria; phylum Patescibacteriota; class Saccharimonadia; order Saccharimonadales; family Saccharimonadaceae; genus UBA1020. The sequence goes on from JAGOVX010000001.1 coordinate 13,319, forward strand.
TCTTTGCTAAGCTTGGCATACACTTCGCGCGCTTTCGCGACAAGTTCTGGCTTGTTTTTCAGCAGTGGGCTCACCGCATATTTCGCTGGCGCCAAATGTTCTGGCAGCGCCAAATACACACGTTTTTCGCCATTCTGTTCGTCTTCACGATACGCCGCTGTCAGTACGGCCATCAAGGCTCGTTCGACACCAAAGCTTGGCTCGATCACGTGTGGCACGAAGCTTTCATTGCTGCCCTTCACGCGGTATTCCATGCTTTTTTTGCTCATGTTCTGAATATTCATCAGGTCAAAATCGGTACGATACGCCAGGCCCATGAGTTCTTCACGGCCGATCGGAAAATCAAATTCAAAATCGATAGTGCGCTTGCTGTAATGCGCCCTGTCGTTTTCTTCTACCTCTAGCTCATGCACCATTTCAGCCGGCAATCCCAACATGTCAAACCATGCCTTGCACTGCGCTACCCAATGTTCAAACACTTCTTCCCATTTTTCGGGGTGCACAAAATATTCAATTTCCATTTGTTCAAACTCGCGGCTGCGAAACACAAAATCGCGTGGGCTAATTTCGTTGCGAAATGCCTTACCTTGCTGCGCTATACCAAACGGCAAATCAGGATAAAAACTATCAACCACATTTTTGTAATTGGTAAATATACCTTGGGCAGTTTCTGGCCGAAGATAGCTCACACTGCTTTGCTCATACGTTATGGCTTTGCGACCTTCGAGGTCGGGGCCGCCTTTTGTACCGTCCATTCGTTCGCCAATTGTGACTTCATCACCGGCATTCGGACCTACGAATGTGCGGAACATCATGTTAAAGGCGCGTTCTTTACCAAACGTACCTTCTTTGCCACAACTAGGACACTTGTTTGGGTCGTCTAGTTTATCTGCACGAAAACGCCCCTTACAATTACTACATTCCACCAATGGGTCGGTAAATGTATCAACATGCCCACTCGCCTGCCACACTTTTTGGTTCATCAAAATTGCCGCATCCACACCGTACATGTCATCGCGCTCATCCACAAACATCTTCCACCACAAATTCATAATATTGCGCTTCAGCTGCACACCCAGTGGGCCGTAATCCCACGTACCACTCAGGCCACCGTACACTTCACTTCCCTGGTAAATAAATCCACGGCGTTTTGCAAGGCTGACAATATCTTCAAGATTCACATTACTCATAGCTGTTAGTATACCAGAAGTTGCTACGGTACTATACCTCTAGCATTGCCTTGTATCCACGAAATATGCGGTTCAACAACGTTCTATTACTAGTGCGGCAATGATCGTTCGGCAAGCCACAAACACTCGTCAATCAGCTCCGAAACTCCCCTCACCTGAGCTGCAATGGATGGTGCTTGCGCGCTAAGTAGTCGCAAAATTTTAATATGATCACTCGTAAAACGCCCATTTTCGTGGTATTCAAGCACTTGGTCAATCGCATTAAATTCATATCGAACATCTTCAACTAGCTTCATGCCATTGCTATCAGTTGCGACATTTAGGCCGTGGCCAAGTAGCACCGCCAGTTGCAGCCAAAACCACGCTTTCACCAAACGCAAATCTAGCGAGGTATCATTCAGTGCGGCGAGCGCTTGATCGAGCAGCTCGAAAAATGCTGGCTCGTCTAGCATGTCAGCAGCCTTATTTATTTGCGTTATAACTTCATACCCAAATTGCAGCCGGTCATAATCAGTCAATATTTCACTGTAAAACTGCTCAAGTCGTGTACCTGTCAGCATACCCACTTCGCCCCTACCAAAACGCACCGTTATGTCGCAGCGTGCAAATAATTCAATTCCACCAGCCAGCTTACTCTTTTCTCGACGAACGCCTTTTGCCATCACGCTTATCTTGCCGTCTGCGGGCGTCAGCAGCTGCACTATCCTATCCGCCTCACCGTAGTTTGTACGGCGCAGTACTATCGCTTTTGTTCGTAAAACTTTCACAGCACACTCCGTACAGCTGCTTCTATGTCCTGAGGATGCATGGTCGCCTTGTCTAAAATGCGGCGGACGCCATAGCTTTTTACATCGTCTAGCGATATTTGATCGGCCAAGTTTGTTACTAAAATTATAGGAATATGCGCCAAATCATTATGTGATGCCAGCTCGTGCAGCAGCGCAAGTGCCGTCGTTCCTGCGAGTAGCATATCGACAATAAGTACCATCGGTACTACTGTATCAATCATATCGATTGCAACAATTGCGTTGGGTGCATGGTGTACTTCAAACCCAGCACGTTCTAAAGTGCGTGCATACTGCTGGGCCAACCACGTATCGTCTTCCACAACCACGATGCGACCATGCTGACTCATAGCAACGAAAGCTGTTTAGAAATCGGCAGTTCCACATAAAATGATGCTCCGTCACGGTGACGAATTGCCCCAATACGTCCATTCATCGCATGGGCAAATTGATGTGCAATATATATTCCTAGGCCGCTACTTTGTGGCCGCGCGTGCACTGGCTTCACAACTGATAAACTCTTGGTTAATTCACGCCAGTTTTTCATAGACACGGCAGGCCCATAATCTCGCACACCAACTCGCACCAAGCCAGCCTCGCGTAGCAACTGCGCATGCAATTCTACAACCCCTTCTTCGTCACTGTAATGCAAGGCATTGTCGGCAAAATTCAGCAAAATACGCCGCAACAAATCACGGTTCGCAACCACTGGTGGTAAATGACGAATTCGTGAACGCTGCAACACACGACCATGCGCCGCATACAACCGTTCTAGCTCAAACGTTACATCATCACATACGCTAATAGGATTCACAGGTTCGAGCGCAAACAATGATGTAGTAAGATTCTCGGCGCGAGTAAGATCACTCGTCAGGCGCAACGCTTTTTCACTCGTTTGCAGCAGTTGATCCAGCACGCGCTGGCTAGCTGCAGCATCTAGCGTACCTGCCGCTAACTCCAACGATAACTGACGTAGTAGTACAAGGGGTGATTTTAGCTCATGCGCAGCCACAGACACCGATGATATATCGCCCCGCATAGCACTGTCTTGCTGCTGTTCCCTCACTTGCATTTGTATCTATATTTTAGCACCTTGGCTCTCGCAGGGCCAAGCACCAGCACATTAGCTCATTGCCACACTGCGCGTGCTACGTCTGCTACTGAACGTATTTTACAGTTTTTACCAACGTATCAAAGTCATCTTTAAATGTGTCTGCATCAGTTTGCAAAATTGCAGTTTTGTCACGAATCTTGAACAGTACAATAGCGCCGCGAATATCCTCAGAAAGTTTACCATCAAGACGTGTGCCAATTTGTGTGCCAAATTTTACCGACGTGCGCCGTAAATCTCCGTTGCTGACTGCATCTTGATATTCAGTAAGTACTTTTGAATATTCTTCCTGACGAATCGTGACACGTAGTGCAAAACGCGTTGCATCATCAACCGGTGGAACGGAACGAGGGTTCATGTATGCCTGATATTCTCCACCGTCTGTCACATTGCTCGCAATATACACACTCCACGTCTTTGGATATTCAAACCCTACGCTACCGTAGTCTGATGGCCCTACAAAGTCATAGGTTGGTCGTTTTTCACGTTCGGCAAATTTCGCTTCATCTTCTTTTCGCTGTTGGCGCTCGGCCTCAGCACTTGCTTGGGCAATTTTTCCATCTACATCCGATTTTTGGCCGTTATACAGCACCAACGCCCATACGGCAAACACTGCAAATATTGCCGATGCCAATGAAAGTAATAATATAGCGATAAGTGAACCCGAGATAGATCCTTGCTCAAATTTGTTTCTGTGTGTCGTCATAGTAATAATTATACGAAAGCATTAGCGAAATTCATAGAGATGATGCGATTTCGAGCTTTTGATTGCCGTTTTGCCCGGTATCGAAAATCCGTAGCTGAGTAGTTTTAGTGGCCGCTTCAGCCGACGAGCCTCGGCCTGCACCTTGTTCGCGATACGCTGAATATCTCGCGACTCACTAAACACATACACCACTGTTGTATCGGCGGGAAACGTGACACGCCAAATGTTTGCCCATCGCACGGAAACATTTTTATTTTTTCGCGACAGCAACATCGTCACCAGCACCAGCACAGGATTTATTTCATAGCCAATAGCCCGCGCACCATACTGGCTCACAGCACGCAGCACTGTACCATCACCCGATCCAATATCTATCACCACATCGCCACGAGTGGGAGTATACACATGCGCAAGGGCATCGTGTAGATCAGTCTGCAGGCTAGGAACATACGGTGCTCCAAAAAACACCGTCAGCCCAAAAAGTGCTAGTACCACTACTGCTGCCCACACAAATATCATGCGTCAAACGATTGCTTTAATACGTTGACGTTGTTGCGCAGCTCGGTCAAGTCATGCTCGATCTCATTGGCAAGCGTGTTAGCTTCTTCAAATTTTTCCGCAGCTGCAGTCAAAGAAAAATCTTCGCTCTCGAACCATGCCGTTAGTTCACGCAGGTCATTCATTTTTTCCTCGATTGTTTTATTTTTTGCTGACATTTTTTACCTCCGCTGTTATTACATCTTTTGCTCGTTCAATCATAATGTCCTGCCCTACACCTACTGTGCCGCGCACCAGCGCATAGCCACGAGCCAAAACTTTTTGTGGGTCAAACTCTGCAAGAAGCCGGCGTGTATTCTGCACCTCCACATCGAATGTGTCGAGGCCAAGCTGTATAGTGCCCCAAACATTTTCTAGCTGCATGGCAACTGTATCGTGACAGCGAGTTATTTGGTGCTCCATCGCAGGGATAATGCTGCGCACCTGGTGCTGTATTGTTGCAATAATCTCACGTCGATCAGGCACGAGCAATTGGGCAGCATTGCTCGGCGTAGCCGCACGCACATCAGCCGCGAGGTCTGCCAAACTTTCATCAATCTCGTGACCAATACCCGTCAGTACAGGAATCCGGCTACTGGCAATTTCACGCACCAGCTGCTCGTCATTGAATGCCGAAAGATCCTCTGCACTCCCGCCTCCCCGTAGCACCACCAGCACTTCGGGCATGTTTTCAGTCGTGTTGAAATAGCGAATTGCATTAATAATTTGATCTGCGGCCGTCGCACCTTGCACCTGAACATGCGCAACATCTATCGAAATTCCGCCAAAACGATCGTTAATAATTTTTATGAAATCCGCATACCCCGCGGCTTGTGTACTACTAATCACGCCAATATGTGATGGGATCCTGGGCAGGCTGCGCTTTCGCTCTGTCGCGAACATACCTTCCTTCTCGAGTCGAGCCTTTAACAGCTCAAAACTTTTCTTTAAACTACCCTCGCCACTAGGTCGCAGCGTCTGTATCGTCAGGCTAAATTTCCCCCAGTTGGTGAGTTTTGGCGTGGCCGTGACAACAATCTTCATGCCATCTTCCACAGGCATCCGCAGTTGCCATACCGTCATAAAACACGCCACGCTTCCTGTTTCATCTTTTAAATCAAAAAAGACAAACTTGCCTTGGTTCACCTTAAAACTTGCTACCTCACCTTCCACTTCAATACTCGGGTACGCATACTCGAGCGTTTGATTTGTTAGCGCAATCAATTCGCTAACTTGTAGGCGCAGCGGGATCTTTTCCATACCGTAAAAGTGCATGTTGATAAAAGAAATATCCTAATCCAATCGTTGTCAGCAGTACAATAATTCGAGTAAGCAATATACCCGCAATAGCGGTTTCGGAGCTGATACCAGCCAGCGCCAAAAATGTTACCATGATTGCTTCGTACGCCCCAGCACCACCAGGAGTTACCACAATAAACCCAGCAATCGAAGCCAAAATATAGGCAATCAATATCGGAGCTGGATTCACAAAGTCACCTAGTGCAGCAAATGTCGTATAGAATAATGCACCTTCAGTAAGGGTAAACAGCAACGCCCACCCCAGCGGCTTTAGCAGCAAACGCCAATCACGTCGTAGTTCTAGATAATCTTTGTGCATTTCGCCAAAGAAATCACGCAGCTTCTCCTCGTGCAGCACTACCCGTTTTTTGCCTCGAGTCAGCCTCCAGACAAGCCGATTTACTGCACGACTGACTGCATCTGAAAATCTATCAATCCGTTTTTTACTGCTTACCAAATACTGAATCCCTACAGTTCCAACAATCATTGCCATCACCAAGCCTGCACTCACCAGAATGATCCAGCGGTTTATATTTCCGTCTATCGTCACGGCTAGCACCGAGAACGCTATCACTACAATAGAAGCAATAAAACCTGCCGTATAGCGCACCGCCTGAGCGGCCGTTGCCCTACCCGGGTTCACCCCATACATACCAAGGCGCCACCCCATATACGATAACCCGCTCACGCCGCCACTCGGCAGCACGTGATTAACAAAATTCATTTCTAGCGCCATGCGCATCAGTATTCGCGGCGAGGCCGTTGTCATAGTTTGTTTACTGCGTAAATACACAAACAACGTCTCGGCGGCGGCATAATATGCGAGTAGTTGCAGCGGGAACAACAGTAGTAATATCCATACGTTTACCTTGCTCAGCAATTCCCACGCTTTTACGATTTCGTGTCGAGCAAAGTAAAGTACCACTACTAGAAGTACAATCGTCGCAAGACTCAACCATTTTCGCACCGACATATCATATATTATAGCGTAATTTAACGCAGAACATGTCGTATACTTAGGAAGTAATGAATATATGTATTTTAGGCCGACAAAGCAAGCTCGGACTTGCCGAGCTTGAGCAACGCTATGGTTCCAAGCGAGTCCAGCCTATTGGTGACGGCTATGCCCTTGTAGATGCCGACGTGGCTATTGATACAATTGGTGGCACCGTAAAAGTTGCCTCACTTCTGACAACTCTTGCTACCGCAAACCCTCAGAAAATTTTCGACTATTGCCGCAGAGAGCTCCCTCGCCACGCTGCCATGAAACCCGACGGAAAGATACAACTGGGCGTTAGCTTGTATGGGTTTGATTTGCCTATCGCCAAAATCACTGCCAATGTTCTTGGCCTGAAAAAAGCCATCAAGCTATCAGGCCGTTCCGTGCGAGCCATTCCAAACACCACCGCTGCCCTTTCCAGTGCCCAAACCTATCACAATCACCTTACTGGCCCAATGGGAATCGAGCTTGTATTTGTACGCAGCGGCAACAAAACCTACCTAGGCAAAGTAATAGGTGTACAAAATATTGATGCATATGCGGCACGCGACCAAGCCAGGCCAAAAACAGATGCATTCGTCGGTATGCTACCTCCAAAACTGGCGTTGATGATGCTCAATCTCTCTGGGGTAGCATCGTCTAGCACCAATACTTCAGATGTAACGGCGGGTCATACTATCCTCGACCCCTTCTGTGGTACCGGCGTCGTATTGCAGGAAGCCGCCTTGCGTGGGTTCAATGTCTACGGTACAGACTTGTCTGAAAAAATGGTAGATTACAGCCGCATAAATCTACAATGGCTGATAGATACATTCAGTTTGAACACAAAAGTTACTATTCATCATGGCGATGCTATCGAAACAACGTGGCAGCCACCACTGAGTGCCATAGTTGCCGAAACATACCTTGGTCAACCCTTCTCGGCACCACCCGCTGCAGATAAACTAGCAAAAGTGCGCCGTATTTGCGATGACATTATCTCTAAATTCCTACTAAATCTCGCCCCACAAATAGAAAAAGGCACCCCTTTGTGCCTCGCGGTGCCTGCGTGGCGCGATGAACGCGGCCGCGTAACCGATCTAGAACTACTCGACAACATCAAAAAACTTGGCTACGACTGGCAACCCTTGCAACACGTCAAACACAGCGATTTGCTGTACTTCCGAGACGACCAAATAGTTGCCAGGCAGCTGCTAGTGCTACGAAAACTATAGCCGCTTACGTTTTGAATTTGCCATCACATATGGTGTAATGACTATATCAAAGGCATGTCAACCACCATTTCGTTAGCTGATAGCCAGCGACGAACCTAAAGGAGTCAAGCAGTGACAAAGGATGATGTCATCAATGCTTTTGTTGAATCGATTGCCCATACTCAGAATGAAATCACTAAGTGGTTCATCCAGTGTCGATTCTTCATCGGGATGCACAGAGCAGGTGTAACACCCCGTACGAACAAGACGGATCCGTACGACGGCCCCCCGTTCATTCTTCTATGCGACAAGGAGGAACGAACAAAGCTAGAGGCCCTGCTAGGTACGCGATTCAATGATGAGCAGTGGATTGCGGCCGTTCTCGACGCACTGAAGGACCTCTTTCATCACGGGCCATTTATCATCTCGCACAATCCAGAGCGCGAGATGACGTGTCTTGTGCAGCAGGATGCACCGCTGAACTAGCCCCACACCACATGGTTTTCGAGCTCCGCTCCCGTGTGGGAGTGGGGCTCGAACCATTTTAAGAGGCCATCTATTTAGTAACATTTCAGTTCCGATCGTTGCTATTTTGTTACTGTTTTTACGTTCTACTGTTGTAATCATACTAGTTGCGGCAGCGAATCTACCGCGGTACCCCTTGCAAATATGCCAAATGTTTAGTACAATTACTTAGATTGTTTTATAAACTTTAAGGAGTTGCTATGTCACACGTCAAAGCAGGCGGTTCATCAAAGAACATTCACAACAACGCTGGTCAACGTCTCGGCGTTAAACGTTTTGGTGGCCAAAAAGTAAATGAAGGCGAAGTTCTCGTGCGCCAAACTGGTAGTACCAAAATTTCTGGTGCTGGCACATTCATGAGCAAAAACTTTACTATTCACGCAGCCAAAACTGGTATTGTTGGCTTCAAGACCATCAAAAAAGGCCGCTTTACAGGTAAAACGGCCCCTCGTACTCAAGTTGTCGTAGAATAAACCTACCTATTCGTTGGGTTGACCAACTCTTTAATTCGCTGAATTTGATGATTCATGTTTCTTATTACTGCTAACCTAGCATCGTAGTTGCTTCGAAGACTAGTGACGTAATGAGCCACTTCCATTGTGGTTGTTTCTGTCCCCCACTGGCTACTTCCGAGTTCATCGTGTTTTGTCTTGAGAAACGCAACCCCGACACCTTCTTCATCGTAATTCTCGGCTATTATTCTTTTTGATGTCCGCAGGTATGCAATTACCTCTGCGAGTTCAGTACGACTATTCTGTACAGCGGGCTGGTCGCTGATTTCACCAACCAGTGCATCCATGTTATTTTCAAGGTACTGGGCAATTGTTTCAGCACTTTCGGCCAAACTGAACCCATCTGCATTCTCTGTAGCACTATATTGCGTTCGATTTTCGATGAATGCTTCAAGCTTATTAATGAGCTCAGCTCCATATGAAATTGCAGTAGAGACATCTTGTAAAACATTAATTGTAGTATTAATCTTACTGTGCAAGCCTAGAAGCGCAGTGCGTGCGTGCTCCAGTTTTTCATTTAGGTACTTCATCAAGTCAGAATCTCGTGATTCCGTTTCTCCTGCGTGATCATCGTGAGTACCAGGCTGATCTTCGGCAACATCCGATGATGGATCGATATCACTCGACCCTTCAGGCGCGCTATCAGCACCTACTTCGGTGCCCTCGGTAACCATAATATCTTCTTCTCGAACTAACGTACCATAATCTTCAAGACTAAGATTTATAAACATAGTCTTGCTGGTCTCATCTTCACTTGAGATCACACGAACCGCCTGGACACCATCACCAACAGGCAACTCGTTAGCCTCGAGGTATTCTGCAAGACCGGCTTGGTAGTCTTGGTCGGTGGCACATACTACATTATTTTTCTTACAGTACGACTGGAAGTCCTCTAAGGCCGTACCTATCCTTTGAAATGTGTCTTCAGATACGGCCACCATATCTTCTGGCTTTTCTCGCTCTATCGAGAGGCTCGGTAAATTTGGGTCTGTGGTATGATCCAACCGTGTTGCGACTGGATGTGTTGGTTTTATACTGGTTGGGTCTTGGTCATACATAGTTTTTTTGTTTTTTTGTTATTTAATACGTTACTAAAAACAATAGTAGCAAAAAAATGCCATTTTGTCAATACGCCTATGGTTAGCTATGCAGCTGAGGTAGAGTTTTGTGCGAGCCCAAGATGATGCTTGACTCGTTCCACAACATCACCTATCACCACTTGAGATTTTACCAAATAATCATCAACCCCTAGACTTTCGGCACGTTCTTTGTCTTTTGGCTGCGAAAGTGCGGTAAGCATAACAACTTTTATATTGGCCGTATCTGGCGTGTTGCGTAGAATATCGAGTACATCAAATCCGCTAATTTTCGGCATCATGGCATCAAGCAAGATCAAGTCCGGCCTGAAATCAAGCGCTACCGACAGTGCGTCCTCGCCATTATTTACTTCTTTTACCTCGAAATCTTCTAGTTCGAGGCGAGCACGATACACACCCGAAAGCGCAGTGTCGTCCTCTACCAATAGAATACGTTTTTTACTACTCATATACACCTATACTACCTCGATCGGGGGAAAAGCACAACCAGTGTGCTAGCGAAGCAGCGCTACTCCTGCCTCAAGCTGAGGATCGCGACCACTGTCGAGATCTTTTTGGGTCAATACGACATTCTTGTTCGGTTTGATGCCATGACTGGTAATATTCTTGCCTTTTGGCGTGTACCAGCGCTTGATGGTAATCTTTATCTCGGCATCATTCGCCAGCGGAAAGATCTCCTGCACCGTGCCTTTGCCAAATGTTGTTTCACCGACGAGTGTTGCCACGCCATAATCTTGCAGGGCGCCAGACACAATCTCGCTGGCACTCGCGCTACCCGCGTCCACCAATACTACTGTTTTGATACCTTTTAGAATTGGATCTCCTTCGGAAGTGAGTTCGGTCGATGAGCCTACGCTGCGTACCGACACAACCTTCTGGTTGTCGAGCCACAATCCGGCTACGCCTTGGGCTGCCTCGAGGTATCCGCCACCGTTGCCGCGCAAATCTAGTAATACCCCGCGAACGCCTCGCATTTTAAACGACTCTGCCGCCTGACGTGATAAATTAACAGTTTCACTATCAAATCGATTCAGGGTAAGTATGCCGATACCGTCCTGTACCTTACTTACTACACTTGGGTTGGTAATTTCCTCGCGAGTCATAGCAAATTGCTTTGTTTCACTGCCACGATGTACTGTAATTTTTACGGTGGTACCTATTTCACCACGAATCAACGCAACGGTTCTGTCGGCATCGAGCCCGATTGTTGACGTTTCATTTACGGCAACAACGCTATCGCCAGCATGCAACCCTGCCCTTTGAGCTGGATTGCCATCAAGCACGCGTAGCACCGTTGGTAACTTGTTGCGCATACCTACCTCGGCACCCACACCGCCACCAATATTGCCGCTGAGTTCATTACCAAATTCCTTGGCTTCCTTTGCATTCATATATACGGTGTACTTATCGCCAACCGCTGCCGCCAGCCCCCGACTAGCACCTTCAATAAGTTTCGTGTCATCTAGCTTGCCATTGTAGTTGGCTTTTAGCATTTGGTAGGTAGATTGTACGCTTGAAAGATCTAGTGTAGCAGCGCTAATTTTTTGGCCCAAAAGTGGCCCGACAATGGCATATAACTCTCGGCTACGTGTTCCTGCCACAAAACCAAATGCCAGTACTAGCAAGATTGCGGCTACCAACATCCACGATGATACTTCTATCCGTTTTTTCACTGTTACAAGTATAGCGCACCACTACTATGGTGCGCTAGTCATAAGCGTTGTAATAACGTCCTCTATGGAATGTAGATATAGGTGTCGTATGCCCAGGCGGGTACACGCATCTCGCTGTAATTACCCCAACCAGGACCACCAGCGTTGTAATAGTTGTACTGACTGATATTTATTGTATTATCGTCATTAACAGATTCTACCCACACAACATGGCCAAATACACCAGGTGTCACGACGCCAACCGAGTGTGGCTTTGGCTCGGTACCTGTGCGGTAGCCAGCGTTACGAGCACTGTTTGGCCACATGTTGGCATTTCCCCAGTATCGTGGGAAATTACCAGTACGCTGGCCTACTTTCCAGCCCGTGTAGCTTACGCACTGACGACAGCCATACCCTATAGGGTCAAAGCCGCTTGAGTAGGCGTTGGCATCTACATAACAGCCGTTATGCCATGGGTAGCCACCCTTATTTGGGTCGCCTGGCAAGAATGAACCGCCGCCGCCATTGTTGATTGCAGCCTCTATTGCAGCCTGTTGCTGACGCTGTAGCTCTAGCTGTTGACTGCGAGCTTTCGATGATAAACGCTGGAATGCACTCTCTTGGCCTTGCGTCTGAGCAACTAGCTTGTTCTTTTCAGCTTCTTTTGCTGCCAAGGCATCGCGTGCCATCTTTTGCTCGGCCAACACTTGGTCTACTGTTTTCTTTTCTTTCTCAAGTCGTGTTTTTAGCTGATTAATACGTGTGATCGTGGTAGATAGATTTTGCTGCACGGTAGACTGGTAGGTTTGCTTGTCGAGAAAATCGCCGATATTCCTGCTACTTGCGAGCATCTCTATAGGTGAAATATGCTCGTCGAGGGCAATATTTACCATCAGCGTTCCCAGTGCTTCCCTATTCTGTGCGATCTCTAGCTCACTTTTTTTAATTTGATTGGCTAGTTTAGCAGCTTTAGCAGCATAAATGGTAATTTGCGTTTGTATTTGTGACTTTTGATTGTCGAGTTTTGCTAATTCGTTTTGCAATGTCTGACGTTTGCCTGCAAGCTTTGAAGCCTGGGAGTTGTATTGATTTATCTGCTGTTGCAAGGCGGCAATTTTTTGATCAAATTCGTCCGCTCGAACTGTCTGCGTAATAGCAATTGGCGTTGCAATTACCATAAAAACCGAAACAACCACCGAGGCGGCCTTGGTGGCAAATGATGATCGTACCGGTGTGGTGGACATCCGTTTCATCGATTTAGATTTTAGCATAAGCATAAACACTTTGTCAACCTTGTGGTTTTTATTTTTATATCTTTAGATAGCGACGAGTCGCTAGCAATGATGATACAACACCTATTATAGCACCAAGTACGATCATGCCAAGTAGCACAAACCCGATGTAGGTCGTAAGAAAATCAATAGTTGGCCCAATAGCTACGCCATAATGTACTAATGCATCCTTGGCGGACAATATTCCCAATAAGCTCAGGCCAGTCGCCAATATAGCGGCGATAAATCCGTACACGATCGCTTCAACAATAAATGGACCCCGAATAAAGCTTTTGTCGGCACCAATAAGTTTCATCATTTCTATTTCGTCACGACGGTTAAAAATTGCCATTCGTATGGTATTGAAAACTATCAGTGAAGATAAAATGATAAATACGATACTGGCAGCCAAGCCGGCCTTATCGGCAAAATTAACAGTTCTGGCAACACCCTGTATGGCCGTCCGACGATATCCGGCAAACGACGGCTCGAAGTTTTTATCGAGGTTTTCTTGGACAGTCGTATCATTTTTTACAAAGCTCTCGAGCTCTTTTGTATTGTTGATATCCACCAGTTTGATGCGTAGCGTGCCAGGAAATTTGTTGACCGCTTCATTCAGTGCATTCAGCGTGCTGGGCTTGTTGCTATTTTCTTTGGCAAAGCTTTCACGGCCTTGCTCGGGGCTGATATATTGAACCTTCGTAACCGACTTTAGATCCATCAAGCCTGCAGTAATTGTCTCGATTGCATCAGCAGCTACGTCTGTTTTTAGGTACACCGACATATCTACCTTGTCGCGAATATCTTCGATAGAATTTACCAAGGTGCTTCGTGCAGCCAATGTGGCAAACACTACTAGCAATGTCACTGTCATCACCGCAGTGGCCGCAATAGTCAGCCACGCGTTGCGACTAAAATTGTTCACGCCATAGCGGCACATACGCACGAATGTCAGCCAGCGGCGGCGGTGGCGCTTGTGTTGCGCAAACGATTTGGCATCAAGTTTTCTAGCCATTCGATGTCCCCTGTCGATAACTTCCCTGCGCTTGATCGCTGGTTATTTTACCATGATCTATCGTCACAACCCGACGTTTTAGCTTGTTTACTATTTCAACATTGTGAGTTGTCAAAAGAACAGTTGTGCCATAGTGATTGATCTTTTCCAGCAACCGCACGATATCCCAGCTATGTTTTGGATCGAGGTTTCCGGTCGGCTCATCCGCAATTAAAATTTTTGGTTGACGCACCACAGCACGAGCAATCGCCACACGCTGACGTTCACCGCCACTCAGTTGGTGAGGAAAACTTTTTTCCTTGCCGCCCAATCCCACAAGTTCAATCACCTTTGGTACTGTGTTTTTTATTTCTCGATTGGTCATGCCGGCAATCTCTAGGGCAAATGCGATGTTTTCATATACAGTACGTTGCGGCAATAGTTTGAAATCCTGAAATACGACACCGATTTTACGTCGCAACAAGGGTATGTGCTTGTCTTTTAACGAATCGTAGTCGATTCCGCCAACCACAATTTTACCGCTAGTTGGCTTTTCTTCTCTGGTTAATAGCTTCAGCAATGTTGACTTTCCGGCACCGCTGGTTCCTACAAGTATCACAAATTCTTTCGGTTTTACGTGAAGACTAATGCGACTAATCGCCGGCTTGGCCGTGTTTCCGTATGTTTTTGTTACCCTATCTAGCAGAATCATCTAGTACTGATTATACCATATTATGCTTATGGATTATTCGTAGGTGGCAAGATCGTAGCACACGCGGCCCGCAGCGTGGGAATACGTAGACGGATTGGTTGAGCGCTCTTTTCCCGAACCATCGTAGCTTGAGTTGTTCATCGATGCTTTGACATATTTCACGCAAAGCTGATACCAGTGGCCTTCAGAATCGCTGCTCGTTGCCGTACTTGAGCCACCATAGCCTTGCTCCTCATTATAGGAGCCGTATGTGTTGACGCCAACGCCAGATGTTGGCTTGGTCTGCGGTGTATATTCTACCAATTTTTCCTTCACAAGTTGCGCGCCCTTATCATCAAGCTTACTAGTGATAGAAGCTAGATCGTGCGGCAGCGCCTTATTTTCTTGCGCGTACTGATTTATTGCCACGCTTACCTTGCCTAGATTATCTGCAATAAGACGATCATTCCTGGATTGACGTGTGGCATTGACAGGGCCAGCAATAGCGAGTCCTACTGTTATTAGCATCAATACAAGCATTGCCAAACGAAAACGTTTCGCAGGCATCACCTTGCCACCCGACCATAGTATGCGTACCAAAAATGCGACATACAGGCCGCTACCAAACAATGACCATGCGAGCATCACGAACGGTTCCTGGGAGTCACTGATCTCACCAACTAGCATCCGTACCAATGCATACATGACGGTTATCATCGTACTAACACCGAACAATGAGAAAATAACAGCGTGAAGGACCATAATCCCCATGCTCACGCCAGTTTTGGTGGCTTCTTCGTATTTGCTGTAAAAACGATCACATGCAAATGCAACAATAGTTAGCACCACTGTTGCCGCAAGTTCGTACACCATCAAACTGCTAAGATCAAAGAAGCTCTGTGCCTCACCCTCCAGAAAATAACTCACCGCATACCCAAACAAGAGCATCATTGCTGCGATAGAACAACCCCAAAATGCATATGTAAGCCACTGCAAGACAAACACTCCGGGATTCGCCTTTGACGCTTCATGAACCGCTGTTTCAGTGGGCGGCACTTGCTGATACGGCTCGGTCTTTACCTGAATTTCTTGCGCTGGCTGTTGCCCGTCCAATTTTGCAGATGCTTCGGACACTTCGCTATAATCTTTCACTACGACTTCATGCGTTTCACTTATCGCAGAGTCATTTTTTTGGCTATCGGTGGTATCGTGTTCGTTCACTTGCTACCTCGCTTATGGTTTCTTTTTGTTATTATACCACCCTGCTATTGTTCAAGAAACTGGTCAATAAACCCGTCGAGTTTGCCATCAAGTACGCTAGCGGCATCACGATCTTCATATTTAGTACGCGTATCTTTGACGAGCGTATAGGGGTGCAGCACATAGTTGCGAATCTGGCTGCCCCAGTTGGCACTCTCGCCTGCTTGTAGGTCACTCAGTTTTTCGGCATGTTGCTCGAGTTTAAGCTGGGCGAGTTTTGAGCGCAAAATCTTTAGTGCCGTTTCTTTGTTTTGCAGTTGGCTGCGTTCGTTCTGAATTGCTACTACAATATTGGTTGGTAAATGCGTTACTCGTACGGCGCTGTCGGTAGTATTAACACTTTGGCCGCCGTGGCCGCCCGCACGGTATACGTCAACCTTTACGTCCTTTTCGTCCAGCTGTACTTCGTCTGGTGCGTCAATTTGTGGCAAAACTTCAACGAGTGCAAAGCTCGTTTGGCGCAAGTTGTCACTATTAAACGGGCTCAATCGTACAAGCCGGTGCACACCATGTTCGCCCTTTAATTTTCCATAGGCATAGGCGCCTTCGATTTCAAAAACACTCGTTTTTATACCCGCTTCTTCACCGGTTGAGCGTTCAACATTTTTCGTTGATATGCCAGACTTCTCTGCCCAGCGCAAGTACATTCGCTCAATCATTGCAGCCCAGTCCTGCGCATCAGTGCCACCTACGCCAGCGGTTATACGAAGGATTGCGTTATGGTCGTCAAATTCACCGGTAAACAAAAGTTGTTTTTTTAGCGCGGCGAATTCTGCTTCGAGTGCCGAAATTTGCTCATCAAACTCACGCAGCATCGTTTCATCACTCATTTCAAGAAGCTCTGCAATGTCGTGCACCTGCGCTTCAAGTGTCAGCCATGGCTCAATGAGACTCCGCACACTGGCCGCGTGCTTGCTGACGCCTTGCGCGTGCGTCGGATTATTCCAAATCTCTGGTTCGGCCAGTTCATTATCAAGCGTCGCAAGTTCGGCCTGTTTTTCAGACAGCTTAAGTCGCGCCATCGCCGCCGCACTGTCCTTGGAAAGAGTTTGTATACGTTTCATGAGAGGTTGCATCCCCTCTATTGTACCACCCCGTCCCCGTCCCACCTTTCCCCCTTCACAAAAAATAACCGGCCGGACATTTTTTGTGAATAGTTACATGATTCGGATCGATTCATACACTTGCACATACTCCTCTAGGCTGTCCTGTCGAATTGATTCAGTTAGGTACTCCAGTACGTCAAATTCTGTCTGCCACACGCTCTGCTGCACAGGCTTAAAATATAATTCACGCAAGGTTGTTCGCAGTTTTCGCCTCAGGTGTCTGTGTGATTCTGGGATGTCGAAAATCACCAAAATGGCCGCATTACTTTGAAGATATTTTGGCTGGTACCGATTGAGCGTTCGCACACCTTGCTCTGTTAACTGCGGCATACCCTCATCATTCTTGACTATAAGCCCATCATTTAGCGCACGATAATACGACCCGCGCACCGCCGTAACCTTGTACGATCGATCACTCAGTTTTTCAAGGTCGTTGAAAAATCTATTTGGCGAAAAGCTAAGTTTCAAGTTTGCCTCTGTATATGGCACCAGCGCGCTCAGTACATAATGAAGGCTTGAGTGATATTTGTTGTGAAGCCGTGTATGCTCGTGTGTTCTTTTACTCATACTGTTTTTATTGTACACGATATTCACGGAACGTGTCCGGCCGGTTAAGTTTTGTGAATGATAGTGAGCGGAGTGTTGCTTACAATTCGTTTACCCATGGCTGGGCTGGATGGTTTGCGTCTTTGTCAAACAAACTCTCAGGCACATCAAGCGGCAGTGCTGTGTAGCCACGAGTCAAGGCCATGCGATAGGCTGCGCGTAGTTCGTCTACTTCACCCACGCATTCAAATGGCTTCATAGCATCGTCAATCCCTAGCAGGCCTTTAAAATCATCCACTAGGTCTGGGTTGGCTAACAAATCACTGCCAAAAACATCGCGTAGTTCTGCTGGGTCGACAAATGGCGCAAACAACAAATAGCTATTGGCACATTTCGAGCACGTACCGCACCAGCCAAGAGTTGTGTTGTCGTTGCCCTGCCTATAATTACCAACATTACATGACGAGAAACTTCGGCCATACCTGCCCCATGCGTGCTGTACAAAAAGTTCTGCAATATGAAGTTCGGTAAACGACCGCAGCGGTGATCCAACGCGCATATCCGTGGCTATATAGCGCCGCACATATTCTGAAAACATCTGCTCGGCTGGCCACGTTTTTGACCATTGATGGTTAACTGCCATGTCACCCACGTATGCATGTGCTTCGGCACCTTCGTTTCCAATACCAAGGAGCACGGTGTTTTCGCCATGCAGCACCGCATCGATAATCGCAAAGCTCGTGACGATATATGTTACTGGCACATGGCCATTCAAGCCACCGTTTTCTTTGGCACGCGCTAGTTCATCGCGGGCAATGATTCGCTTTACTACCCGCAGCGGTGTTTCAAATGTATCGAGCACACTCGGATGAACATCGGTTGAACTCACATACCACGGTGTAGATGCCGTGCCTTTTTCGCGCAGCATCGAAGCAAGCAAAAGTGAATCTTTGCCACCACTCTGCAAGCACACTATACCTTCTGCACCTAGCTCCCCTGCACTTTTGCTTTCACCAGTTGCATCAAAATACACCAGTGTATTCGGATCAAGTTTATTTTCAAATATAAATTGGCTGAGCCCATCGCGGTACACACTGTTTAAAAAGTTTGCCTGCCACTCATCAACTACAAACGGCAATTCGGCTTTAGCAGCCGGAAAACATTTATAATACGACGTTCCTACCAGCAAAAATGCCAACCGCAAGGCCGCATCGAACACTACTTGATTCACATCACCAGCCGGTGGCGCAAACGCAAGCCGCTCGGTATATACATAGTCGCGAATTTTGTACGTAAAATACGCTTCGTGCGTATCAGGCGAATAGCCATATGAATCAAATACAAAAACGTCGTTCATACTACGATGCTTGTACAATTGCCCTAAATTGCTCACCACGATCGGTAAAGTTTTTAAACATATCAAAGCTGGCACAGCCAGGACTTAGCAGTACAACATCACCTTCTTTTGCAGCATGTTGCGCCATCAAGACGATAGGCTTCAGTGTTGTATCGTCACAGATTGTGTAGCGATCAAAATGAACCGCCACAAATGCATCACGTATCTTATCTTTTGTTTGGCCCATTACAAATATATGTTTCACAGTTGCGTCGGTTGCAACAACGCGTGCCAAATCATCATATTCCACACCTTTATCGAAGCCGCCAACTAGTAAAATCTTTGGGGCGCTAAATGATTTCAGCGCCGCTTTGGTTGCTCCAACAGCCGATGAATAGCTATCATTAATATAGGTCACGCCGTTTACTTCGCGTACAAACTCAATCCTATGTGGCAAGCCGTGAAAGTCACGTAAACCATCTTCAAAACCAGTCGTACTACCAAGAAACGCAAACACCGCAGTCATTGCAGCGCATGCATTCTCGACATTGTGCGGACCAGGCAATTGCAGCGCATTGACTGCACACACCACCGCGCCATCAAGCACAAAATTGCCGCCATCTTCATGTACACTGCCCGGCTCGTCTACGCTAAAACGAATAACGCGTCCTTGCGTAGCCGCAGCTGCAACTTCAGCCGATACTTTGTTGTTTGGATGCACTACACATACGTCATTTGCAGTTTGAAATCGGCGAATCATTTTTTTTGCCTCTACATAGTCACCCATGTCTTGGTGTATGTCCATGTGATCAGGCTCAACCATCAGCACCACTGCTATGTGCGGACTTGTTTCGAGATCCCACAATTGAAAACTACTCATTTCAAATACCACCACATGGTCTGACGTAATTTTTGGAAGTTCACCCAAAGCGGGTGTACCTATATTGCCAAGTAAATGTACTGTTTTGCCTGATGCGCGCAGTATGCTAGAAATTAAACTAGCGGTTGTGCCTTTGCCTTTCGTGCCAGTAACACCGATAATCGGCGCGGGGCATTTTGCAAAAAATTCATTCGTTGCGCTCCATATCTTACCATCAGTAACAATTTTTCGCGGTGCTAAACTCGCCGTACGCACCACCATGTCGAACCCTTGCAAATTGCCAAACACATCGGCACCCGTTAGCACGCGTGCATCCGCCGGAACCTCTACGGGCATCTTTTCATCAACAATCGTCAGTTCGTTGCCGGGAGTATTCCAATATTCAAAACTCGCCCGTCCTTCTAACCCAAACCCTGCGATCGCAATCTTCATAGTATTAGTTTACTCGTGATGGAACAACGTGTCGAGTTTGTCGCTGAGATCTACGATCGTTTCCTTGCTCCCGCTACTGACGCCTGCCAACGCCCAGGTATTGTGCGCGATGAAACTTTGAGCTGTTGAGATCATCAAGTCACGACTAGTTTTTCGAATGGCATCAGGCACTTTTTCATAATCCTTAACCACACCATCAGCAAAATACCGGTTTGTATAAAAGTTGCTAATTTGTGCAACGGTTTGCGCACCCATTTGATACCGACCCAATGCATAACTTTTGGCAGCCAAAAGTTCGTCTTCAGAAATTTTTCCATCAAGTACCGCGTGAATTTCACGTACGATAATATCAAATAGTGGCTTGGCAGTATCGAGGTTTACTTGGCCGCCAAAGTCCCAGCAGCTATCGTGGAATCCGACAGACGTATCAGAAAATACATGGTACGCCAGGCCCTTCGAACGCGCTGCTCCGTATATACGCGAATGCATTGTACCCGTAAGGATGTGGTCGAGCGCATCCATGGCATCAGACTCCTCGTCACTAATTTCGCGAGGTATCATAAGGCTAAAACCAAAAGTAAGATTGCTTGCCTCTTTACGTCGAATAAGCGTTGGATTTGCCTTTGATAACACATCACGCGGCACGCTAAATCGCTCGCCTGGTTTCAATTCCCAATCTTCCAGTTGACGAATAATCTCACTGCGCCGACCATGCAACTTTCCTGCAATAACAAAGCGCATATTGTGTGCCGTATGTGTTCGTCGGTAATGCTCTTTTATGTCTGAAAGTTTTACATTGTTGATCGTCTTGAGTCGCTGCCAATACGTCAGAGTATCCTCACCTAGTAGCTGCTGCACTTTTGGCCACAACATACGGTTGTGATTGTTCAAATAACCCGTTAGCTCACTTCGAACATTGCCTTTTTCTGCTTCTAATTCGGCTTCATTAAATCGTGGCGAACAAATAGCCAGCTGCTGTAATTTAAGAATCCTCTCCCACTCAAAATCGGCACAATCAGCCACATACACCATCGAAAGATCACTCGTAAATGCATTATGGTAGGCGCCGTTCTTGGTAAACTCCGCTTCATAATCTTGCTCATTTTTAAAACCGGCATTTCCACCAAATGCCATATGCTCCATAATATGCGCAGTTTCGTAAATGTCCTTGTGCTTCACATATCGATTGCCCGCACGGAACTGAAACTGAAAACTCATCACGGTCGCACCCGGTACATTTATCAGCAGTCCGCTTGCACCATTTCGTAGTTTTACTTCTTGAATTGTATGATTCATGTGGTGTAATCTTTCTCGGCTACGATGTTATTTACGGCCTTTTTTACGGTTTTGTCGCTGCGTTTTCTTCTTTTTTCGTGCCGTATTCTTTACACGATTTACATCACTATTTGCTTTCATTTTTGTGACTTTAAAGTCATCATCGCGATTTGTTTCACCGCCACCAAGTTCATTGACACCACGTTCAACAGCAGACTCTGCCAGTCGCGTTAGCTCGGTATCGTGGTCTTCATCAGCCATCGCCAACATATCACTTTTATGAACATGCATAATTGCACGTAGAACTTCATCTCGCAGCGTTGCCTGCAATCCATCAAATAGTTTTTGTGATTCCGAACGATATTCTACCAATGGATCTCGCTGACCAACACTACGCCAGTGAATACCATCACGTAAATGCTGCATGTTTTCTAGATGCTGCATCCACAAAGTATCGAGTACCTGCAGGTACACGTCTCGTTCTACCTTCCGCAGAATTTCGGCGTCAATTTCTTTTTCCTTGTTCTCGTATAGTCCCTCGGCAAATTTCTTTGCTTGTTCAAAACGGGCTACGTCTTTCTTTTCTTCGCCAATTTTCTCTAGCTCTTTTCGCTCGGCTGGGAATACTGCTTCAAACGCTTCGTAAAACTTTGGGTTGTTCTTTGCTGGCAACACCGTAAGCTCACGTACTTTTTCCATCAGCAAACGCTCTATTTCTTCTTTGATGTTTGCGCCTTCAAGAATCTTGCGGCGCATTATGTACACCACTCGTCGATGACGATTTATCACGTTATCGTATTGCACTACGTTTTTACGTGTATCGAAATTGTAGCCTTCAACACGTTTTTGTGCAGCTTCTAGCGTCTTTGAAACCGCCTTATTTTGAATCGGCGTGTCTTCATCTACTCCCAAACGATCCATCAATCCAGCGATTCTCTCGCCTTGGAAAATGCGCATTAGATCGTCTTCGGTTGAAACAAAAAACTGTGTTTCGCCTGGGTCACCTTGACGACCACCACGACCACGCAGCTGATTATCAATACGTCGAGATTCGTGACGCTCGGAACCTATCACTACCAAACCGCCTAGTTCTACAACACCTTTTGCCAACTTGATATCTGTACCACGACCAGCAATATTTGTGGCCAATGTTACGGCGCCTTTTTCACCTGCCTTTTCAATAATGGCCGCTTCACGTTCATTATTTTTTGCATTCAAAATTTCGTAAGGAATTTTTTCTTTATCCAACCACTGCGCTATCAATTCGTTTTTTGCAATACTCGCCGAACCTACTAGTACCGGACGACCAGCCTTGTGATGCTCGTTTATGGCTTTTGCGACTGCTTTTAATTTGCCTTTTTCGGTTTTAAAAATCAGATCTTCTTTGTCGTTACGTACAACTGGCCGATTCGATGGAATTTGAATTACATCCAAACTATAAATCTGCTGAAATTCTTCGGCTTCTGTAAACGCAGTACCTGTCATGCCACTTAGCTTGTTGTACAAACGGAAATAGTTCTGGAACGAAATTGTTGCAAGGGTCATGCTCTCCTCCAGCACAGCCACATTTTCCTTGGCCTCGATAGCCTGGTGCAAGCCTTCATTGTAGCGACGCCCTTGCATCAAACGACCAGTGTGTTCGTCTACAATCACCACTTCACCTTGATTGGTAACCACGTAGTCTTTGTCGCGCTTGAAAATAGCTTGTGCCTTTAACGCTTGATCCATGTGATACACGGTACGCACGTATTCTGGAGTGAACAAGTTTTTTATGCCCAACAACTTTTGGATTTTTTCTACACCAATGTCTGACAACGCGACGCTACGCCGCTTTTCGTCCAAAATATAATCTTCCTCTACTAGCTTTGCGGCAATCTTTGCAAACTGATAATAACTCTCTGGGTTTTCGGCAGCTGGTGCCGAGATAATAAGCGGCGTACGAGCTTCGTCAATAAGAATCGAGTCAACCTCGTCAACGATCGCAAAGTTGAGTTCACGCTGGCGTAGCAATTCAACATCATCCACCATATTGTCACGTAGGTAATCGAATCCAAATTCATTGTTCGTACCATACGTAATATCAGCCATGTAGGCTTCCTTTCGCGTACACGGACGTAGCTTGCGCATGCGTGGATCATCGTGAGCTTCATTGTCGTAATCTTTGTCATACATAAATGATGCTTCGTTAATAATACATGCCGTCGTCATGCCCAAGAAATCAAATAGCTTTCCATTCCAGCCAGTGTCGCGCTGTGCCAAGTAATCATTGACCGTTACGATATGGACACCCTTGCCCTCGAGTGCATTCAGATATGCCGGTAATGTAGCAACCAAGGTTTTACCTTCACCGGTTTTCATTTCTGCTACATTTCCTTCGTGCAAGGCCATACCGCCAATCAGCTGTACGTCAAAATGTCGCATACCCAACACACGATCACTCGCCTCACGAACCAACGCAAAGGCGTCTGGCAATATATCATCCAGTTTCGTGCCTTTTTTCTCTAATCGTTTGCGTAGAATCTGCGTTTGTTTTGGCAAATCAGTTTTTTTGAATTTCCTGTATTTAGCTTCTAGATCGTTGACCGCTTTCACCTTTTTTTCAAGGCCCTTAACAATCCGTTTTTGCGGATCACCAAAGATTTTTGTCAAAACTTTTTGCCTGTTCAAACTAGCAGCCATATTCCCTCACTATTTCTGTAATTAGTCTCTTAAAAACTTCTTACCATTATACCCTTTTTTTTGAATATTAGAAAGGGTTCCAAGGCGTGCTTTTGAGTATAAAACGATTATCAACTATTGTTCGCGCGCATAGCTTCGCTTGAAGCGACTCAATACCGCGCGAGTCTTGCCGACATGGCCAATGTGTGTGTCCTTGTATTTGCGTAGCTGATTCGCGAGCTTTGCCTCAACAATATCTACTGCCGCCAGTACATTCAAGGTGGAATCTTTTGCCGTCAATTGCTTTTCAGGAACATGCAGTACCACTTCAGCTTCGTACTTATTACCATGCGAACGATTTACTTCCTTCAAGATAACCTCGGCTGTTACACTTTTACGAGCATGACGCGGTAAAAACCTATCGAGGCGTCCAATCTTTTTACGAACGTATTTTTTTGTCGTGTCATCGAGATCGAATTTGACACCCGTTACACTGATAGAATGGATCATATACCCTCCTTTTTAGGTTAGGTCTGGTACTCCTAGTATAGCATTTATGCTATACTTTTTCGCGACCACCCATGTATGGGCGAAGGGCTTCAGGCACCGTGAGGCTGCCGTCGTCGTTTTGGTAGTTTTCAAGAATCGTAATAAGCCCGCGCGCCAATGAAATCGCCGTCCCATTCAATGTATGCGCCACTTCTACGCTGCCGTTGTTGCGGCGAACGCGGATGTTAAGATTACGCGCCTGAAAATCGGTGCAGTTACTGCAGCTTGTAAGCTCGCGGTACGTTTCATCAACTGGCGACCAATATTCTATATCGTATTTTTTGGCTGCTGGTGCGCCCAAATCGCCGGCCGCGATATTGATCACGTGATACGAAATCCCCAGGCTCTGCCACAATTCTTCTTCGAGTGCCAAAATACGTTCGTGCATATCCTTGCTGGCTTCGGGCAAGGTAAAGGCGTACATTTCGAGTTTGTTAAATTGATGTACGCGGAATAATCCACGAGTGTGTTTGCCGTAGGTGCCGGCTTCTTTTCGGTAGCATGGGCTAAGTCCTGCGTAGAGCAGCGGCAAATCTTTTTCGTCTAAAATCTCATCGGCATGATAGCCCGTAAGCGGTGCTTCGGCAGTGCCGATCATAGTAAGATCGGTATCTTCGACAAAATATTCGTTGCCGCTCGCGTCCCCCTTGGGTGCAAACCCTGCGCCTTCGGCAGTTTTTGCATTCACCATGTGTGGCACTGTCAGCAAGCGAAATCCTCGTTCGTTCACGAAATTGATACCATACTGAATCATCGCTTGTTCCAGTAGTGCAAGTTCGCCCTTTAAGAAGTAAAATTTCGCCCCAGCTACCTTGGCGCCACGTTCAAAATCTACCCAATCACGTGCCAGCGCAAAATCCAGGTGATCTTTAGCGCCGGTTTTTTGCCCACCGACTTTTTTAATCTCAACAGAATCTTCTTCGCCACCCGGTGGCACATCATCCATAGTGACATTCGGAATCACATTCAAAATCGCCATGTACTTGCTATCAACCGATGAAAAGTCTGCTTCCAGTGCACTCAGATCTTCCTTGATCGCCTTGCCCTGCTCGATCAATTCTGGTGTTGGCTTGCCGCCCTTCATGCTCGAGGCAATCGTGTTGCGTTCTTCGCGCAAACCATCGACCTTTTGTTGCAATTCCCGCCGCTCATCGTCGAGTTTCAAAAGATCAGCTACACTGACAGAGTACCCTTTGCTAGTGGCTGCGGCCTGAACTTTTTCAGCATTTTCCCGAATAAAACGAATATCTAACATACCACTAATTATACTTGATTTCGATTGTCAGCGCGACCTATTCAGTGCGTAATGCTTCAATCGGGTCAAGCTTGGCGGCTTTTCGAGCCGGAAACCAGCCTGCCAACATAGCAACAACAACAAGCGCCATGATCAACGCAGCGATTGGAAGCATCTGGAATATAAGCAAGTAATTACCATCGCCTAGGCTAAGTTGCTTCGTAATAAGCGGGTTCAACGCCGATCCTACCAACCACGCCACCACCGCACCGATGATACCTCCTAGCAGTCCAATCCAGGCTGCCTCGAATTGGAAAAGTCTACTGACATGACGACCACGCATACCCAGGGCTTTCATCAAGCCAATCTCGCGCGTTCGTTCAAGTACTGAAATGTACTGCGTATTTATAATTCCAAACAAACTAGCGATCAACGCAATTACGCCAAACCCTGCGACTACTCCCTGCAATGTATTCACAATTGTAAATAGTAGCCCTTGCAAATCTTGCGCAGTTTTTGCAACGATATATTCCTTGTTGTGATGCGCATTGTAAACTGCTTTAAACGAGTTTTTGACTGTCTCGGTTTTGTAGCCAGATGCAACTTTTACTGTTGCCGTGATGTAGTGCTGGTAATTATCTGTACCCTTGGTAATGTAATCTGAAAGCTCCTTCGCTTTTGCTTCCGATAAGAATAAGCCGTTGCTCGCAGAAAGTGCCGTAGATGATTTTGCACTTACCGCCACAACTTTTAGTGATATGTCCTTGGATTCGCCTGCAAATCTTCTACTAAGGCCCCCGATACCCTCAGTTTGCAGAATGGTTTGAAGCTCGGCCTGAGATGGCTGGTTTGCAGACTTGACTACATGCAAGGTTATGGTTGTACCGATCATCTTTTTAGGTGTAATCTTTAGCTGATTTGCATAACTTTCCGGCACTACCACACCATCGGTGGCAATTTGTGTGCCAAGTTTTGGCAATGAACCGGCCGCAGTTTCAGCACGGATACTAGGATCGTACGCTGTTACATCAGTCGTGTATTTTTTCGAATTGCCCTGAAATTGCAAATACTGCACTGGCACTATGTAAGTCGGCGTAACCGCTACGACGCCTTTTGTGCCGCGTACCAACGCCAAATCTTTTGCATTTAAACTTTTAAATGTTGCGCCACTATACTGCGTGGCTCCTGGCGAATATTCTTTCAATCCACCACTGATAGCACTGCCGAAAATGCTCGGATCTTTGGCGATAAAAATACTTTGCGGGTCAACATTACTTTGTATAAGCTTTTGTGCATACTGCCGCGCACCTTCGCCCGCAGCCAAACTTAGCGTAATAGTGAATGCACCTACTGCGATTGCTAAGCTGGTTAAAATTGTACGCCCTTTTGAATTTTTCAGGCTTCTCCCTGCTCTTGCAAAAATATCTCGGTACTTCATGATTTTTTACCTCGCTTTGGCGCATCTACGATCTTACCGTCTTTTATATATATCTGGCGATCACACTTTGCCGCCAATTCTAGGTCATGTGTCACGATAACCAACGTCGCACCTAGCTTTTTGTTAAACGAAAATAGCAAATCTTCTATTTTTTCACCCGTGGCACTGTCTAGGTTGCCTGTCGGTTCATCTGCAAAAATAATGCTTGGCTTGTTCACAATGGCACGAGCAATAGCAAGCCGCTGCTTTTGTCCTCCCGATAAATTCTTGGCTTTTTCATTAGCTTTTTCTGCCAAATCAACCGCTTTTAAGGCTGCTGCTATTCGCGTTCTTCGTTCGACCGTTGATACGTGTGTAATCTCAAGTGGTAAGCTAACATTCTGCGCACACGTCTCGTTTGCCTGCACAAAAAACGACTGAAATATAAAGCCAATTTTTTCAGCCCGAAATGTATCGAGCGCCTTGTTTTTCAAACTTGAAAGGTCCAGCCCATCCACAGTAATTGACCCACTAGTGATACGATCTAGCCCGCTCATTACGTGCATCAAGGTACTTTTACCTGAACCAGATTTACCCACAATCGCTACCGATGCGCCATCCGCAATCTGCAAACTAACCTCATCAAGTGCCGTAAATAGTTGGTTCTTTTTGCCATATATTTTCGAAACGTGCTGTAAATCTATCATTGTGTAACCTTCTTCTCTTTCTGAGCAATTGAAGGCGCCTTGTATGCATCCCCCGTATACAATTTTGGTACCTGTAGTATGTACATACCCACGCCGCTAAATACCATCAGAATCCACACAACCACTCCCATAAAAGGAATAGCCAGTAATATGATGAGCAACAACGCACCAACTAATGCCCGTAGCAAGATACTAGTGCTATGCCTACCATATACTTTTGTACCTATAAAATAAGCAAATGTTGCTGGCGAAACCGCGATCAAAAGTAGCCACATCAGGAAAATGACATAGCCGACAATCGTACCAAAACCAGTAACTAGTAGCAGTATGGCGGTAATTGGTGCTACTACGATTGTTGCAAAACCAAGTGTGAGTGCAATGGCAAATTTACCCCAATTGATATCACCCGCCGCATGCAACTGTCGAGGCATTGCAATGGCAACTACAAGTGCCACAGCAGCGACCGCCAGCAGTGCAAAAACCAAGAATCCTGAGTCGACCATCGACCGTGAAGCGCTGTTGCTCGATCCATTTTGTAACGTAAATGTAGTTTTGCCAGCCACAAGCGCCTTTGGTAATGACGCTTGTTTGGCGGCTGAATAGTGGAAGTCCCCACCTACTCGAGATGTAGCGCCTGCATTGAATGTCTCGAAGCTTGTTTCAACATTTCGCCCAATCGTACCTTTCACTACTAGATCACCCGCAACCGCCGTCATATCACGACCCACAGTGCCATCTATAGTCAAACTTCCTGCTGCACCCGTAAAATCACCGGCCAATTTCATATTTGCAGCAGCAACAACATCACCACCAAGGGCAGAAATAGCACCCTGTATCGTACCGCCTATCGTCACATTCGCGCCCGCTACTCGCACATTACCCTTTACGATACCGCCAATTTTTACAGTATTACCAGCGCACAGCACGTCACCCATAATAGTTCCCTCTACACGAACAGAGTTGCCCGCGCAGTACAAGTCTCCCTTTACTGTGCCTTGTACGACAACATTATTGCCCGCTACATATGCCGATCCATCCACTACTTTGTCGCTTGCAAGCGTACTCGTAGAGCCCTCAGAGGCAATATATACCGCTCCGGCAGATGCCCGAACAGCCCAAGCCATACCAACCACAAGCACAAACACCAATGCGGCAATAAATTTCCATCGTGTCTTCACTGCACTATCCCCCTCTTTCTATATGGTATATTGTACGCGTCTCGAAAATAGTTTACAAACTAGCACCCGAATAGGCAGGGCTGCGCTAATAACGTAAGTCCTGCCAGCCCGCATAGTGCCCCTGCTATCTTGTAGCCTAAGTTCTCCTTTTCGTGCAATATAACGTACGCGGCGATCAAAACAGTTACTGTCAGAAAATTACTCCCTGCATTCATGACTGTCGGGCTGGCAACGAGCAGTAATGCCAATGCAAACGACACAGAACGCAGTATCCCAAAAATTCCATATCCAAAAATTGCGTTGCGATATTTTTTGCGACGCAAAAACGCCGGCACACGACGTATGTCTTTGTACGAAAATATAATCATCCATATGGCCTGTAGCCCCCATCCATACAAAAAATACGTACCAAGCTGCACTGTGTTAAGCGCAATTTTTTCAATAAACGTCGCAAACCCTATAATCACCATTGCCATAAGTGCAATCAGTATCCCGCCTAGCTTGGCATGTTGCTTCGAGCGTATATCGGGCCATACTGCCAGCAATCCCGAAATAGCCAGCAATACTACCCCACCTAGCTGCGCCAAGCCTAGTCGCTCATCAATAACCATATACGAAATCGCCAGCGTTACAAATGCACTCATATCTGTAATCATGGATAAAATTCCAGCGTCTAGATCTTTCGAGGCACGAAATGTTGCCATGAAATACAGGGGCCATACAGCACTAACAGCCAGCAGCAGCCAAACTGCATTCCATCCCGGAAAAAACGTGTGCGGCAAACTAAGCCCAAGCACCAACGCCACGGGCAGCAAAAATACAACGTAAAACACCAGGTTTATCAACGCATTGTCCTGGGGGATGCGCTGCGCCAAATAGCGTCGCAATAGAAAAGATGCAGTCCCAAATACAAAGAAAAATGATAACGGCACTAGCCAAGACATTTCAATGTTCCTATCATTTATAGCTTCAAATCAGGATAAATTGCCTTCGTCGTTTCATCAATTTCGTGCTTTAGCTGAGGGAATGGCACGCCTTCGCGAGCGGTGACGCCTTCGAAAATCCAGAACACGCGTTCGCTGTGACCCCAGCCACAAGCTGGTGGCATACCATATTCGAGCATCTCCACATAATCGATATCCAGCATCATCGCTTCGTCATCGCCGCTATCGCGCATAGTTTGCTGCTCGACAAAACGCTGCAATTGGTCGATCGGGTCGTTCAATTCACTAAAGCCGTTGCCCAGCTCGCTACCGGCAATCACTGGCTGGAAGCGTTCCACCACGTTTTCATTCTCGGGGTTAGTTTTCGCCAGAGGGGAAATAAATTTAGGCGTGTTCACCAGCCAAACTGGCCCGGTGACATCTTTGCGAATATTCTTCCATAATTTGTCGATGCTGCGCGGAATACTATCGGCTTTTTCAACCTCGAGTCCGTGTTCTTTTAGCTTGCCAGCTACTTCTTCAATGGTCGTATTGTACACATCAACGCCGTAATGTTTTTGAATCACCTCAGCATAATCCCACACTTCCCACTCGCCTGACATATCAACGTTAAATTTGCCAAGCGTGAACTGCAATGTGCCGAAGGTTTCTTGCAAACTATATTTGTACATTTCTTCCATAAACTTGCGGCCGTCGTTCCAGTTCCAGTACGCCGCATACCATTCCATTGCCACGTGCTCGGGCAAATGTTCATCGGTATAATTTTCGTTCCGAAAGCGTGGGCCAAGGTCGTACACCTTTTCAAAGCCAGCACCTAGCAAACGCTTGAGCGGCAATTCATGACTAATACGAAGATAAAATTGCTGGTCGTCGAGTGCGTCCATGTGTGTCACAAATGGATTCGCATCGGCACCACCAGTAGTGTGTTCGAGCACCGGAATATTTACTTCAACAAAACCATCATCATCTAAAAATTTGCGTGTGGCTTGCCAAAACTTGCTACGTCGTACAAATCGATCGCGCACGTCTTGGTTTACGTTCATATCAACATAACGACGACGAAAACGTTCTTCTTTGTTTTCCAGCTTTTCAGGCATCGGCCGCAAAGCTTTGGTAAGTAGCCGCAGCTCGCGCACGCCAACCGATTTTTCACCAGTTTGCGTAGTAACCATTTGGCCAGTTGCTTGCAAAAAATCACCGGTATCAAGCAGTTTCAGCTGCTTCATGCCTAGCACGCCACGCGGCGCGTCGAGTTCGGCGACGTCATCTTTTTGCAAGTATAGTTGCACCTCGCCGCTCATGTCACGCAGTTTTATAAACGCCAATTTTCCAAAACTACGAATCGAAACAATCCGGCCAACCACGTTCACAGCCTGACCTTGCAGTTGATCAAATTCATCAATCACTTGCTTACAGGTATGCGTTCGCTCGCTTTTCGCTGGGTATGGGTCAACGCCCAGTACTCTAAGCTCTTGTAGTTTGCGTAATCGTTCGTCTCGATAATCTTGTAGTGTAGCCATAACTACTTGTTAGTATACCCTACCTCTGTAATATTTACTAGCAAAAACATCGTAAGCTACTTGTGCTTCACGAATCTAAATGGTTTAATGTATGTAATACTACAGCGTAAACAAACATATCATGACAGTAACTAGTTTCGAACACCCACGACAACATAATCTACCTAGCATACTTGACAGGCTTCGCGACCGCTTGTCTACTGTTGCTGTACGTGATAGTATCAAGCCCCCAATGAATGACAACAGCTCTCCAGCCGATACAGTATCATTTGCTACTATCGCCGATATCACTGCTAAGCTTCGCAACGAACCAAACAGCCCCAATCTACATGAATCACTCACTACGGCAACTGAAAGTCTGGCTACACGCATTAGGATAGAAACACCTCGTGCAGAGGCATCATCAGATCGCCAACTAGGGATTGCGCAGGTTTGGACTGCACTACACGCCTATGATGCCCACCCTACTGATGAGACATACGACCTAGCTCAGACAGCTGTAAATCATATGGCAGGAGAAGGACAAGCCGCACTCGCACAAGCGCTTTCTTTCGCCAGAAATAATGGCTCAACCGTTGACGAAGAACTCGACAAAATAAATCTATCAAGTCATGAGCACGTTAGCTAGGATGATGTTGTGCGAGCGTATCACTATCAATCCACTTCATCGGCTGACTTTCTGCCCAGACTTGTTCAAACAGCAACCCGAACATACGCGTTGCTGAAGCATGGCGTACTACAATCGAAACTCTGTCATCGGTGTTATCTGGGTTACTGTATGACACTACGGCCAAATCATCATCAAAAAGCATCAAATGGAATCCACGCTCTTGTTGACGTATGCGAACTTCAATACCTAGCTTTTTCCACGTATTGAGTACAAAATAGTTCGCAGCGCGACGTTCCTGCACTACATGCTGTATATGTACACCACGCATAACTGCGGCCTCTTGTGCACGCACAATTTCTTTTGAATACGCAATACCGATAGTATATAGCTTTATCGAGCGTTTCGCGTTATCCGCCCAGATCTTGTAGTGTCTATATAGCTCATTTTTGCCAATAAGCACTTGTGGCGCGTGAGTGTTAAATGTCAAATTCACCGTTTTTAGCATCTCCTGTAATTCAGCTACATGTGTAACTTGCGCCGTGCCTAAGCCTATATCAGGGTCAACGAGCTCGATACGTCGCGGGCGTGTTCGATTAATCACGACTAGTCCAAGCTTCTCAAGTTCATATGACAGCCGGTACACTGCATTCGCAAACACCCCTAGGCAATCAGCAGCATGCGCTGCTGTAAGTGAACCGTGATGATACACGCTCGCATACAGTCGGCGCTCATCAAGGCTTAGCCCAAGCTTCACCAAATATAACTCAATACCTGCGGGCAATAACCCATCACATTCATCTGAGCACGGGCTGCTAACGTGGCGTATCTTCGTATCAGCTTTCATCTTCTTGCTATTCATACTATCACCTCACGTATATTTTAACAAATGAATGTTAAAATATACTATATAACTATTTATAAATATATGCAATAGTTATATAGTAGTGGCATGACAACCAAATCCACAATTTTTTCACGTCCAAAACTGTATGAAAAACTTGCTACAGAAATTGGTACTACTCCCCTGCTAGAACAGCAGCCGTTAGAAGATGTATGGACAAAATTCGAATCCGCCAATCCATCCGGGTCACATTACGACCGTGCGTATTGCGAAAACATAGCAGCACTCGAAATCGCGGGCGCAATACGTCCTGGTGACGAACTTCGCGATATATCATCAGGCAGTGCGGGCATCTCCTTGTCATATCTTGCAAGCCGACTTGAGTACAACGCCCGTATACTAGTACCTTCTGAGCTTCCCGAGGCACGCGTGAAACCTATGCGTGATCTTGGCGCACAAGCAATCTGTACTGGTAGTGGCTACGTAGAGCAAGCGTCGAAGGTCCAACTCGATGATATGCTTCGTTTTAAGGGTGACCCCAATTACACTCGAATATTTTTTGACCGTGCTACCACTGGCATGAAAGCCGTTATTTTTGAGAATAACGAAAATGGAAAAAGGGTGTGTTTTTTGAATCACTCTGAAAATCCAGCTACAGTCGATGCGTTTACAACGATTGCTCATGAAATAATCGACGAAGCTCCTCGACCTTTCGATGCAGTTGCACTGGCCCTTGGCAATGGTACAACTATTTGTGGCATCGCACCCGTACTGAAGCATGCGTGGCCAGATACAACAATCATTGGTTATACGGGCCGTCGCGATGAACCTATTGAAAACTTTGGTACAGCCACCGTAAACACAGATGTTCCTTTGACATATCAAAAACCAGCACTTGATCTACTAGACCAACTGGTAGAAGTAGGTGCTGATGCACGAGATACAATGCATAGCCGCATAAACAACGATCTACCTCGCGAGCAACAAATGGGACGAAGTAGTCTATTAGGGCTTGTAACCGCAGCGAAATACCAGGAAGAACACCCAGGTTCCCTTGTACTTACAATAGGCTATGACACGATGAATCGGTATTAAGCAATGGCTATAACTTTGTAGTTGATCTCGCCCTTCGGCGTAGTTACGGTGGCGGTTTCGCCAACTTTTTTGCCCATCAAGGCAACACCAATCGGTGATTCGTTTGAGATTTTTCCAGATACTGGGTCGGCTTCCACTGGCCCTACAATGTGATACTCGAGTTTTTTGTTGCCATTTTTTAGCTCAACCTTGCTACCCAGGCCAATAGCTGTCTTTTTGTGACCTTTTATTAGTTCAGCATTTAGCAATATATCTTCAATCTCAGCAATCCGACTCTCTACCAAGCCTTGCTCCTCCCTTGCGGCATCATATTCAGCATTTTCAGATAAATCACCGTAATCGCGGGCATCAGCAATTTTTTCAGCAATCGTGCCACGTCGACCTTTTAGTTTTTCGAGTTCTGCCTCGAGTTCTTTTTTTCCTTCGCTGGTAATTTGGTATATTTTTTTCATCGCATTGGCTCCTTTCGTACTATAGCAACAGTCTTATAAAGAGGTGCCACTAGGGCACCACCATGATTCATATTCTGTTCGTAAACCCTCTCGCCCAAAGACTTGTGTTTACAATTTTTCTAGTCTATCAAACAGCTCTTGGCGTGTCAATATTTCTTGCTGTCCATTTGACCGCACGCAAAATTCGATTTTTTGCTCATCAACCAAGCGGTCGCTTACTGTTATTCGATACGGAATACCCAGTAGTTCGGCGTCGGCAAATTTAGTACCTGGGCGCTCGTCGCGGTCATCATACAGTACCTCAATACCCTTTGCGCTAAGCTCATCATACAATTTGTCAGCCTCAGCCGTGCCCTTTTCGCCGATAGAAACCAGATATACTTTGTACGGTGCGACGTTTTCTGGCCACACAATGCCTTTGTCATCGCTATATAACTCAGCGAGGAGCCCCATAACGCGGCTCGGGCCAATGCCATAGCTTCCCATAAATACTTTTTGACTTTCGCCGTTTTCGTCAGTGTACGTCAGATCAAGCGCATCTGAAAACTTTGTACCAAGCGTAAAAATATTGCCCACTTCAACAGCTTTTTTCTCTACGAGTTCTTCCTTTTTCACCCCTAGGTCAGCCAGCACTTCATCGTTGTAGACTTCTTCGTTAATCGCAATTCTCTTGCCCTCATGTACGTAAATAGTATCTTCACCGACCTCGCTCAGTGTTTGAAATTCGTGGCTGTATTTACTAAAACTCCCCCCGCTCGCGAAGGTTTTATACGTGATATCGCCAATACCCAATCGTGCATACACTCTGTCGTATGCGTCGCTAATACGTTCGTAAAATGCTTCATGTTCATCACGATCACGCGAAAACGAATACAGGTCTTTCATCCAAAATTCGCGGCCACGCATAAGCCCGCTTTTGCTGCGGAGTTCATTGCGAAACTTAATCTGAAATTGATATGGATAGACAGGCAAATCTTTGTAGCTTGCGATATGATTCTTCATAAGTTTTGTCAGCGGCTCCTCGTGGGTAGGCGCCAGGCCAAGTTCGGTTCCGTTGGCAAGTTTGGTTTTGAACCACACGTCCATCACGTCGTCATTCCAGCGTCCACTTGCTTGCCAGGTTTCTTTTTGCTGGAGCGCCGTTAGGCTGATTTCATTACCTCCAACGCCGTCCATTTCTTCCCGAATAATCTGTATTACTTTTTCAAGCACCCGTTTGCCGAGTGGCAAATAGGTATAAACACCCGCCATTTCTTTATGTACATAACCCGCCCGAATCAAAAGCTGGGCATTCTTCGCCACTTCATCAGCAGGTGCTGTTTTACTTGTCTTGGTGAATAATTTTGATACTCTCATCTGTTATATGATACCAGCAATTGAGGTATTGATAAAGAGAAAGTAGAATGCCACCGCATTCTTCAGGCCATGCAGCAGCACGCTCGCCCAGATTGATCCGGTGTAAACACGAAGCGTACCTAGCACAATACCAAGGGCAAAGGTATCAAGTCCAACCGTCCACTGAATATGATCGGCCGGTAAATGCAAGCCTCCAAATGCCAGCGCCGTCACAACAACTGCAACATATGCAGGCATCTTTGTCTGAAGCTTGCCCAGTAAATACCCCCGAAACAGCAACTCCTCTGCGAGCGGCGCAAGCACCACCAACGTCATAAATGCCACCACATACTCAAACGATTGTGCCATATTATGGAACGGTATTTCTTGCGGCTGCTGGGTAGCGAAAATTTGTGGCCAAATCGCATTGGCAATATATGCAAACATCATCGTCAAAATAATGTACGGAACTATCGAAAGCGCTGTCATGGCGATATCTTTCCAAAGTACCAGTCGTTCGACGCCCATTTCTTTTCTTGTCGTGTGTTTCTTTACAAGTTTAGGCAATAGCACAACTGCGAGCACCGCCAGCATATACGCGAGACCCGCAAATACTGTCGACAGTACTGCCTCATTCAGCAGCTTGATTACAGGAAAAATAGAGGCCATAGCACGCAGCACAAGCGACGCCACTATTTGCGCACCAATAAATGCCACGATCGCCCACACAACATAGGCTATCGTGTACCCGAATGTTTTAGCGAAGGATTTTAAATACATCAAGAATTGTTACCACCATTACAAGCCCCATTAGTACCATGAAGCCAAATCCTTGTATTTTTTCTTCTTTTTCCTTTGTAAGTGGTTTTTTCAGCACACGAAAGATAGTCATGACAAACCAGCGACCGCCATCGAGCGCTGGGATAGGCAATATATTCATCACCGCGAGGCTCAATGAAATAATACCTGTTAGCAACAGCAGTGGCTTGATACCAGCTTGCTCCATTTGTGGGAAAATCACGCCTAGAATACCTATTGGACCAGATACGCTGCCAGCTGCTTCATCGAGGGCTCGTTGTCCGTGTACTTGCGCGGTTTTGTCGCCACTTATTTTATTTACTACCCCGATAGCCAAATTGCCAACCAACTTGCCGAGGCCTTTGAATGTTTCAGCCGTCAGCTGCACAGTTGTGCCCACGCCAACAATTGGCGCCGACCATGTTGCTCGTATCTCTGTACGTTCAGATGATCCAACACCTAAGTAGCCTTTGCCGTCCGCATTGCTGGCGCGCAATGTTGCCGCCGTTGTGTGTTCCTCGTGAGCTCGTGAGTACGTGATTTTTACTGTTTTACCAGCGTTTGCTTTTGTGGTTTCCGCCAAGGCTACAGCCGTCTGAATCTCTTTTCCATCAATGAGCAGCACCTCATCCCCAATTTGTAATCCAGCTTTACTCGCCGGACTGCCATTGCCCACCGAGGCAACCTGCAAACCTGCTACGTTGATCTGCGTATCACTTGGCACGCTAAATTGGTTTGGCAATATCTTCGGCAACCCTACAATAGCCAGCAACGTAAATATCACTATCGACGCCAGCCAATTCATGGCTACGCCTGCCAGTAATATTCTTGTTTTTGGCCAGTAGCCTGCCTTTCCATAATCTCCGTGATTTTTTGCTGAATCATATTCACCTTGCAATCGTACAAAACCACCAAGCGGTAGCCAGTTCAGGCTATATTCAACATTTTTGCCCAATATACTATGTTTCACCTTCCAGGCCTTGGCACGTGGCGGAAACCCTACGCCAAATTCTTCTACTACAACTCCATTGCGCCGCGCCACAATCGCATGCCCTAGTTCGTGCACAACGACGAGCGCTACTAATATTATGAGCCCAGTTATAATGCCAAGTATCAACATCTATCCTCCAAATCTGCGTTGTCTATTTGCGTATTCATCTAGTATAGCAGTCACGTCGTCTTTATTCATGTCTGGCCAGTGTTTATCCACAAAAAGTAATTCACTATAGGCAGCACGCCACAACATAAAGTTGGACAAACGCTGTTCGCCGCTTGTACGAACTATCAAATCACAGGGTGGCACCTCTGGCGCATATATATTCTCGGCGATCAGTTCCGGTGTAATATCCTCGAGTTGCGCACCAGATTGAACAATTTTTTTAACTGCATCCGCTATCTCTAGTTGGCCGCCGTAATTCAGACAAAGCAACAGCTCGCCACCAGTATAGTGGGCGGTTTTCTGTTCGGCATGCTTGATAGACTCGATGATATCATCTGCAAGCCCCTCTTGTGTGCCAATAACGCGCAGCCGTACATTATTTTCTTCAAATAATTTGATGTCCTGTGCCAAAATAGTTCGTAGCATTCTCATGATACGCGCCACTTCGTCTTCCGAGCGTTTCCAATTTTCAGTACTAAATACATATGCGCTGGCATATTTCACGCCTCGTCGCAATGTTTCCAGTAGCACATCTTGCATGGCATTATAGCCCGCTAAATGACCCTCGTACCCAGGCAAGCCGTGCTGTTTTGCCCAGCGGCGGTTGCCGTCTACTATGTAGCCTATGTGGGTGGGGATTTTTTCAGTCATATCCTAGAGTTGCTATGTTCAACATTTTTATATCGTCAATATTTCTTTTTCTTTAGCCTTGAACGCAATATCGATCTTTTCCTGATATGTATGCATCAAGGCATCAAAGGCTTTTTCAACAGCTCGTTCATCATCTTCAGATAGCTCTTTTGCTTCTTTTTTGCGCTTGGCATCTTTCAGGGCATCCTGACGTACACCGCGCATCGCAATACGGCATTCTTCCACCTTGTCACCCAGCTGTTTTACCATCTCGCGACGGCGTTCTTCGGTGAGTGGTGGGATTGGCACGCGCACTACGCGACCATCATCGCTTGGGTTGAAGCCCAGACTTTGATCTTCGCGGATTGCTGCCGCAATCGCTTGAATATTACTTGGGTCAAATGGACTCACAAGTAGCATCTGTGGTTCTGGCGCGGTCACATTAGCCACTTGATTGAGTGGCATTTTTGCCCCATAGGCTAGTACGTGCACACTTCCTAGCATGTCTGGATGTGCCCGCCCAGTACGCACCTTCTTCAGCTCATCACCAAAATGCTCCAGTGCGTGGTCCATTTTTACTTCGTAGGGTTTTGTGTCAAACATTATAATAGTCCTCTTTCTCTTGAGGACTATTATAGCAAGTTTTTACCATCTTTGCCGTACGTACGTATCAATACGGCACGATATCATGTACGTCCTCAAATGGACTTTTAGGTAGCGGGCCTGTCTTGTCTTCATCAAAATAATTTACTCTTTTTAGACCCGCTACCCATTCTAAACATGCTATATTCTGGCCCGATCCAACTGCGCCGCCAATCTCTTCGACACCCAGGCGCAGAGCATACCCAGGTGTGTTTCGATCGACTACCTGGCCTCTCACAACAGTACCATCATCGTGTACATCTGAAATAACAGCTTGATCTAGTGTCATGTGAACCCGTATTCTTTGGCCATCTGGGTGTATCCCCTCCAAAACTAGCAGATGCGCTGTCTCTTGATTCAAGTACCGATTTGTAGTACCTTCAAAATCAATTATAGTGCCAGGCTTGTCAACAACGATAGCTACTGTGCCGTCCGAAAACTCTACTTGCCTTGTAGGCATCCGTTCATCTTCATGATTAGTATGTGGTGCTATATGATCGTGATGTGTCATGTTTGATACAACCTCTTTTTATTTTTGTAGTTTTATAATATCATCTTACTCTTTTTCTCTTGATTTGTCAAGTGTGCACCCGTCAAAGTTTACTCCTCGTACCATGTCTAAAAAGACGTACCTACACACGGGTATCGTATACTAGTACTATGACGATCCGCGAGGTGCGAGTGCACAATGTGCGCAGCTACAACCTATTTTCGGCCGAGCTACACCCTGGGGTTACGCTGGTATTGGGGCACAACGGCTCTGGAAAGACCACGCTGCTAGAAGCATTGTACTTTTTATATTCTGGCACTAGTTTTCGTGGGCGTGATGCCGACATGATACAGCACGACTCATCGCAGGCCGAAGTGAAACTGATATTTGACACCAACGAATCACGTCAGGCACGCATACTGCAAACAGCTGAAAAAATTACGAAAGAATTTGTAATAGAAGGCAAACGGTCAGCGCGAATGCCCGCAAAATTCCGCCTGCCTGTGGTGCTTTTCGAGCCAGATGAACTACGGTTTATTAGCAGCAGCCCCCAGCGACGACGCGACTTTTTCGACGGCATCTTGGGGCGTCTTTATCCCAGCTACTCTAGCCTGCTCGGTAAATATAGCCGTACCCTTTTGCAGCGCAATGAATTGATAAAACAGCGCGATACTATGCCAGTTGATATGTGGGAAGGACAGCTATTTGTTTGGGATGTAAAATTTGCCGAACTTGCCAGCAAGATAGTTGATGCGCGTATGCAATTTGTTGATCTTTCCAATCGTCACCTCTCACGCCTCTACAGCCAGATTGCCGGTACCGACCATACCGTAGTGGTTGCCTACCTATCCAAGAACGCGACGCCCGAAAATCCCATGCAAAAAACCTCGCTACAGCAATACCAGCAGCAGTTGTTTGCAACGCTCCAGGCATCGCACATAGCCGATTCGTATCGAGGCTACACCTCGCACGGCCCGCATCGCGACGATATCGCAATTTTACTCGATTCGCACATGGCCAGCGAAACCGCCAGCCGCGGCGAAATGCGCTCTATTATGCTGGCATACAAGCTGCTAGAAGTTGAGCTGCAACATGAAATCACCAAAACTCCACCGCTAATTCTGATGGACGATGTATTTTCCGAGCTAGATATAACCCGCGAACGAAAGCTTATACAGTCTCTTGAAACCTACCAAACTATTATCACAGCGACCGATCTACGCGACGAATTAAAAACAAACGCAAAGATCATAAGCCTGTAGTTCTTTCTTTACACCGGTAGCAAACTCGGGTACTATGAAAATGCTTACCTTTATATATGAAAACTATTCTTTACTCCATTGCAACTAAGTATCGGCTCCACGCAGCAGTGCTTTTTATTGGTGGCTGGCTGGCGCTTGCATCAACCACAGCGTACGCAAAATGCGGCAACGTTTCTACGAGTATCATAAATTGCAGCAATCAAGATAACGGCATATGGGGACTACTTCAGATGGGTATCAATCTTTTGGGTGCAGGTGTAGGTGTAGCTGCCTTGGGTGGCTTGGTCTACGGTGCAATCCTGTATGCAAGTGCCGAAGACAAAGCCCAGCAAATTGAACAAGCAAAAGGTGTAATCACCAATGTAGTGATCGGACTCATCTTGTTTGGGTCGATGGCCGCTTTGTTGCAATTTATTATTCCCGGAGGTGTATTTGGCCGTGAGTACAAGATTCCAAAGGCCGATGCCAACCCTGGCAAATCGCATATTGTCTCAACAAAAGATAGCACTAAAGGAAGTAGTGATAGTGGTGATGGCGGCGATGGCGGTAGTGGTGATGGCGGAAGTAGCAGCTCTGAGTCTATCAGCAGCATATCTGTAAAAAATTCGCGTGATGCGGGCGCTCTCACGGGTGCACTAAAAACTGGCACACTGTACCGCACCGCTGCCCTGACCTCTCTTAGCGATAGCGACAAAAAAACCTTATCGTCGCTACTTAGCCCAAATGGCACCATTATTGACCTACGCATACTGAATGCCGCCAAAGACGACAGTATAAGTGGTGCAGAAAATGTACGGATACCTATAGGTGGAGTGCTCGATCTAAAGCCAATGGTCTCTGATGCTACTCACGCGTCGCAAACAGTCAAAGCGCTAAAAACAGCCGCCAATGCCGATGGCCCAGTACTTATTCACTGTGCTGCCGGCAAAGATCGCACCGGATGGCTGGTTGCAATGATTATGACAATTGCAGGCGCCAACGACCAACAGGTCATGGATGAATACTTGAAAAGCAATGATGCTAATCACGTAGAAAAAGCGTGGCTGAACAGTGGGCTTTCTGAAGCTCGCAGTAAATATGGCGGCGTCCTACCTTACTTAAAACATTTTGGCCTCACGGCAAGCGATATCAATAAACTTCGTACTAAATTCAAGGCCTAGCGATGCAACCAACCAACACAGCACCCGATGAAAATAACCCGCCAACCAATGACCCATCTGCGAAAGATTGGTTCAATGCCATCGAGCCCACTGTTCCTATAGAAGCCGTAATGCCCTCGAAAAAGCCGCATCGTAAGGCACTACTACTGACCATCATAGTCGTCATAGGGCTGCTGGTCGCGGTAACCGCTGCCTATGTAGTCGCACAACCCAGGCAACTCGCCTGTCTTGAAACGAGTGACTACAGTGATCTTACCGGTACTACGCAAAGCGACCCTATTATGTCTACTGTCAATTTTTACACCCGCACAGTACGTTTCTCAGAAAATAGCTCAAGCCAACTCCTGCCTTCAGCCCAGGCTGAAACAACGGCATTTATACGTAAACTTGCCACCTTTTACAAACAACACAGCCGCGCATCTATTGTAATAACTCTTGTCAGCAACTATACCGACACGCAAATGAACCCTATTGCAACTGCGCGCATCAACACACTGCGGCAAGATCTTGTCAGCGCTGGCATCCCCAACAGTGCAATTGTGACACAAAAGCCATTGCACGTGCAGTCAGAGGCAGATTCCCCTGTTACCGATGATGGTCAGGTATTTCTCACTGTTAGCTCTAGCCAAGGCTGCCGCGTAACGAGCCTATAAAAATAGTCCGCAGTGTACGCGGACTATTTTTTGTCGCATCAATTATTGCTTATTCAGTTACGCCCAGTTCGATACGGCGGAACTGCCCTACAACAATGTTCTCACCCAATTTAGCAATCGCTTCTTTGATGTGCTGTTCAATTGTCTTCGAGTCATCCAAAATATATGCCTGGCTCAGCAGTACCTTTTCGGCAAAATGCTTGCCGAGTTGGCCATCAACAATTTTTTCACGCATATCCGCTGGCTTTTTTGCCAATGCTTCACTGGCCATAAGCTCCTCTTTTACGCGAGCTTTCTCAGCCGCAGGAATATCTGCTTCACTCACATACATTGGGCTCATTGCGGCTACTTGCATACAAAGTTCATGAGCAAGCTGCTTGAAATCATCCAAACGTGCCACAAAATCAGTTTCACAGTTTAGTTCTAGTACTACGCCTATCCGGCCAGAGTGGATATAGCTATCTATAAT
>JAGOVX010000022.1 GCA_018060465.1 Candidatus Saccharimonadota bacterium
AGCCAACGTGTATATGCCGATAGCCCCTCTGTTTTTTTATTGTAGTATGCCTGTTCATACTCCAGGTAGTCTGCGATCTCGGTATCCATATCTTGGCAGTATAGATTGAACAAGAATGGAGATGCGGGGAACCCTTGTGGGAGGCCCTTAACATCTGGTAGAAATGCATACTCCTCCATAAAACTTTCAATAAATTCGATTTGCTGAGGATCCTTAGCGTATCTAAAAGCGGCTTGCCTAACACGTCTTTTCAGACTATCCTCCTTTACGCTTCCATAT
This sequence comes from Candidatus Saccharimonadota bacterium, assembly GCA_018060465.1. Lineage (GTDB taxonomy): Bacteria > Patescibacteriota > Saccharimonadia > Saccharimonadales > Saccharimonadaceae > UBA1020. The sequence continues at coordinate 280 of JAGOVX010000022.1, forward strand.
GCATCTACAATATCAAGCATCATAAAAGTATCATGTGCTTTATGTGGCTGTATGTGCTTGAGGAGATTTTTTCCAGGAACTCCACCATATGCGTATGGCATGGGTATTCGCATTCGTTGAAAAACACCTAACGCTGCGTGATGCGCATCGCTAACTTCCTGCGAAGGAATCCACACTTCACGAGTCTTTCCGTTTGCTTTCGGGATATGCCTCACAACAGCCTTGGGCTCAGTCGTGTCGTGTGGTGGCAATATATTGTGATTCATATTCATGGTAGAAGGCACCGCACTGCTATTGCTTAAAATAGGTGCGCGGTGCCTTTGTATCTGAGCAGCCCAGGCGGGAGACGCCCCAACAAGTTGGTTTGGCTGTCAGATGGTGACGAGTGTACGTTCGTAAACTGCCGACCTGAATAGGATTCTATTGAATAGAAGCGACCTTGACGACGATTCGTCAAACAGTAGCCCCTACAACCGTAACCTATCGATACAGCAACGACCGTACGTTCGCATAGCTGCGCGTGTCCGCGCGGTATGTCAGAGAAAGAGCAAAACTTCTGCTTTTCACTGAGATTGCCTCCCGCCTGACTCTCGATGAGAGTACCCCTACTATACAGAGTTATATGCATCGCTATCAAGCACAACCAGTACCATCACCTAGGGAAATTACTCTTGCCTATCGTTACTCGCACATCTGCTACGAGCGAAATACGCGGTTGTTTGAATAATTACTTCACACATTTGGTGTGCGGAAGATGCTTGGCCATGTTTTTGTGAATGTAGTACGTCTGCTCTATTTACAGATGCACTTCACGCTTGATGTATTTCTCGTCATTCAGAAATATTTTTTGCACCGTGGCGTAGTAGTGTGCGTAATCTCCATTTTCAACGATTTTATCTACCACCGCTACAATATTGACACCAATCTGGTCATCCTTCGTTGTGTCGTACATCAGTATCGCGATATTCGGGTCCATGGCAATTGCCTTTGAATGCTCCGTGTCTTGCCGCGAATCCCATGCAAATGACAGCCCTTTGCATTCTTGAATTTTGACAGGTACCGACCACGGCTTGCCGTTTGGCAATACCACCGAAACTACCATGTGTCGCTGTCGAGCTAAAAACTCGCGTACCTTTTGGCTGTCGTCCATATTATTTTCCTGTACTCCCATAGCCACCTTCGCCTCGCGCTGTTTCGTCCAGTTCATCCACTTCGTTCCATTGGGCCATTTCGTATTTGGCAATTACTAACTGCGCCACGCGCATGCCCGGTTCAATTGTGAATGGTTCGGTGGTAGTATTCAGCAAAATCACACCAATTTCGCCGCGATAGTCTGCGTCAATCGTCCCCACGCCATTCGCTGGCATTACGCCGTGCTTGGCTGCAAGGCCGCTGCGCCCACGCACTTGTGCTTCGTAGCCTGGCGGCAATGCAATCGCAATACCTGTTGGAATAATCGCCCGCTCATGCGGCTGCAAGACAATTGGCTCGTCAATACATGCCGCCAGATCCATCCCCGCAGCGTGCTCGGTTGCGTAGCTCGGTAGTACTGCGTTTTCGTGAAGTTTTTTAATATATATTTTCATCGATATGCATCCTTTCGGTGTGCAACACGCACAACCATGATAAAAATTTCTTTGTCATGAATTTCGTATACTATCCGATAATCTCCCACACGAATGCGCCACAGCTGCTGACCAACAAGTTTTTTGACATTGTGCGGGCGTGGATTCAGTTCAAGGGCAACCGCAGCAGCTACTATACGATCTTGCGCCTTCTTAGGCAGGCGTGTAATACATTTTTTTGCATCACTGCTGAACTGTATTTTGTAAACTTTCACGCGTAATACCTAGATCTTCCAGAACTTCATCAAAACTATACGTTGGCTCGCTATATATGCGTTTTCTATTTTTCGCAACCCACATACTATCAAGCATATCTTCAATCATGTCGTTGACAATCTCTGACATTGAAGTATTTTCTTCTATTGCCTTATGCTGCAAGAACTTCTTTACAGCGGGCTGAAGATACAATGTGGTTTTTTCAGTTGTTGTACTCATGCGTTCAATGTACCATGCAGACGCTTTGACGTCAAGACGTCATACTACTGATCTATGGCTAATACGGCATATACAATTCTACCTATGCCCCTCCAGCCATTGCAATAAAACAAGCGCGATGCGTTCTTCCTGCATCTTACCGTCCAAGATCATCTGGCGAGCTTCATCGTATTCGACCCACGTATCGGCTTCGATTAGCTCACCTACTTCGAGTTCTTGGCCTTGCACACGCAATTGCCATTTTTTCGCTTCAAATACATACAAGTCCCACTGCACCGTTGCGCCAAGCACCGATTTTTTATATAGCTTTAGCTCGGCAATTTCCACGCCCGCTTCTTGCTGTGCTTCGTTGATTGCCTGTCGTTTGGCGGCCTCTACGATATCTTCGCCGCTGGTACGAAACGTCGCAAATTCATCCAATGTATCGAATACTTTTCCGCCCGGCAGGCGATAATCATAGTCATCTAGTTCACGCCGAAACTCACGCGTCAGCAACACTTTTTTGTTCACCGTATCGGCGATAATAATCCGTACACCCGGCGCCCGGCGCGCAATTTCAAACACTCGGCCATCAGGTTGTGGCAAATGTACGAGTTCAAACATTTTACCTTTAGCGTAGATCATTTCGTTCATAATCAAGCTCCTACCAAGTTAACGTACGTTGCAACAAGCAAGACAAAAACAAATGCACTGATGTATGATAACTGATAATACAAAAAGTGCTTACGCGTTGGTTTATGAAACAAGAATAATCCAAATGCAATCACTTGCCATGTAAGCAGTATTGTCATCAATACTTTCGCAAATATTGAATCAGATGTCACAACAAATGTAATAACTAGTGGTAGCAGCAACACTGCATATGTCCACGCAAATATATCATGAAGCCTCCCCGCGGTGGTGCCTTTATGATACGGGGTGTTTGCTAGAAGCATAGCAGATACACAAACTGCCACGACGAGAAACTGTTGGGTGTCATTGCTGTGCAAAGTTGCGTACCAAAAGAGATACCAGAATAGGACTGCGAGTGCAGTTAAGCTAATCGCCAATCTCCCTACTAAAATTGTCATTTTCGTTGTTGCAATATGTTCACTCAAAGATTTGCGTGAATCACGCGGGACGTGGCGCAAGACGAATGGTGTTAACAAAATCCAAAACGCGAAAGCAATCAAGATCAGGTGCTGCACCTTATACCTCTCCCCAGTTTGTGCCCACATGCACATCAACCTTCAGCGATATGCCGAGGTCGGGGGCGATTGATTCCATGGTATCTTTTAAAATTTCACTCACCTGCTCGGCATTTTTTTCTGAACACTCTACCAAAATACTGTCATGAATTTGCAAAAGTTGCTCGCCCAAATCGCCAAGTTTTTCATCGACCTTTATCATTGCAAGTTTCATGATATCCGCTTCGGTGCCTTGTATCGGCATGTTAAACGCAGCACGCTTGGCGGCTTCGCGCACCATAAAGTTGCTACTTTTAATATCGGGCGTAGGCCGGCGGCGGCCGTAAAGCGTCTCGACGTACCCTTCGGTTTCGGCTTTTTTCAATGTACTATCTATAAACTCACGAATTGGTTTACGAAGCTCAAAATACTGCTCGATAAATTCTTTGGCCTCGCCAAATGTCATGCCAGTATTGCCCGCCAGCGCGTGCGGCCCCATGCCATACAACACCCCAAAATTTACTACTTTGGCATCACGGCGCATGTCTTTGGTGACATCGCTCAGTGGGATATGTCGCACATCGGCCGCGGTTTTGGCATGGATATCAATATCACTTTCAAAATCGGCAATCATTTGCGTATCGCCCGCTAGCACCGCCGCCAGACGCAGCTCGAACTGCGAATAATCGGCACTAACAAACACATTGCCTGGCTCGGGCACAAAGGCTTCGCGGATTTTACGCCCTAGCTCGGTGCGCACTGGAATATTTTGCAAATTCGGATTGACGCTACTCAGCCGGCCAGTCGGCGCGACATCTTGATTAAATGTCGTATGAATACGGCTATGTTTATCGATTTGTTCGGGCAAGGTATCCAGGTAGGTATTTTTTAATTTAGCAAGTTCGCGCGTTTGTTCGATCAGCTCGATAATCGGGTGCTGGCCCTTTAGTTTATCGAGCGTTTTTTGATCGGTGCTGTAGCCAGTTTTACCTTTTTTTATGCCAAATGTTGGAAGCTGCAATTTGGTAAATAAGACTTCAGAAAGCTGCGCCGGACTGCCAATATTAAATTCGGTGCCGGCCATCGTATACATTTCTTGTTCGAGTGTTGCGTGCTGCTGGCCAAGTTCGCTGCTCATGGTTTTTAGAAAATCCACATTCACTTTTATGCCGCGATGTTCCATCATAAATAAATGGTAAATTAGCGGAAAATCAAACTTCTCGGCAATTTCTTGCACCTTTGGCTTTTCCTTAAACGCTGCAACCTGCCAATTGTACACCTGCCACGTAGCCGCAATTTCTTGCGTAGGGCTACCAACCTCATTTCCCACTAGGCCGGCCAAACTACGATCGCGCTTCAGTGGGTCGATCAGAAACGATGCTTGCCGCACATCATGCACCGCGCTAAACCGCACCGAAATACCGTGTGCCGCGAGGTCGTGATACAGCTGCTTCGCGTCGTAGCTGATCACCGTGCCCCACTCGATTGCTCGCCAAAAACTTTCGTCGATTTCGGCCAGCGGCGTATGAGTAATATGCCGGTCGTTCAAGCTAACCCACACTTCGTTGCCATCGAACTGCACAATAATCGGGCCATCGATTTCCACCTGGGATGGCCAACCTACCTCTGTTAGCTGCACTTCGTCGGCCGCATGGAAATACAAGCTCGTATCGGCCGTCTGCTGCATGTGCCTAGGGAGGCGCTTTATGAGGCTATGAAATTCGAGGGCTTTTAGTTTGCTCGCTACGGCTTCTAAGTTGGTGTTGTTGACATCGGCTTCGTGCCAATCAATTGCTATTGGTGCATCGGTAAAAATCCGCGCCAAATCACGCGACATATAGGCGCTTTCCTTGCCCTGCACTAGCTTATCCTTCAACGCACCTTTTTGCTCATCAACATGCTCATAAATACCATCGAGCGTATCGTACTGCCCCAACAAACTAGCTGCGGCTTTCGGCCCCACGCCGCGCACACCAGGAATATTGTCGCTACTATCGCCGACTAATGCTTTGTAATCAACAAACTGCCGTACATGCACGCCGTATTTGGCAAAAAACTGCTCGTCGTCAAATTTTATAAGTTCACTGCCCTTTTTGGTAATGTACACATTGGTATGCGAACTAATAAGTTGCATCATATCGTAATCGCCCGTTACCAAACACGTTTCAATTTTTTCTTTATCGGCCGCCAGCGCAAACGTGCCCATAATATCATCGGCTTCGTAGCCATCGAGTTCGTACAGCGGCCAGCCAAAACTTTCTAGCAGTTCGTGCAAAATTGGTAGCTGCGTATAAAAATCGTCTGGCGGTTTACTACGCCCGGCTTTGTAATCTGCAAAAATCTTGCTGCGCTGCGCGGTACTCGTACCCTTGATATCCCACGCGACAGCCACATAATCTGGCTCGAGCTTTTTAATCACCTCAACCGCAATGCTGGCAAAGCCAAACACGCCACCTGTTGGCGTACCATCAGGCAAGCTAAGGCCTGGCATAGCAAAAAAGCCGCGATAAAACACACTCATACCGTCGATCAACACCAACCTTTTGGTCATGCGCTTATTATACATCAGGTCACCAGGCTGTGTACTTTCGGTGCAAGCCGCCCATTCACTTTAGTCGATCTTCACAAATGTCAGCTAGGCCACATTTTCTACAAATATACACACCTAGTTGCCTCACAAATTTTGCAGGCTGCTTAGTAGTAAATATAGTTTCGACAATATCTTTACCGCCTGTGCTGCTGCGAAGTAATATGCCGCATGCAGCATCGTATGGCTGTAACCCATGCAGACCAGCATCTACAGTTCTTTCAAAGTCTTCGTAATTTTTTTCCGATATTTGCATATTGCTCTCATGATTGCAAAAATAACCCACTAGGGCAAGCATAGACAGAATAATTTGCTACACTAGTAACATGATTGAAAAAAGTCACGTAACAATAATCGCTCTGGTTGGGCTCAGTGGAAGTGGCAAATCTATGGCTACACACTATCTTGCCGAACACGGTATGCCCAAGGTTTTTGCCGATAATCAAGATGAGCTGGTATCGGAGGTGGAACACATTGCTAACGCCGGGCAACACATGATTGCCGTTGATGGCATCACGACACTCGAAACATTGCGAGCATTGAAACATAATTACAAAGTACACACCGTGCTTCTTTTTGCACCCGCCGAACTACGTGCACATCGTGAATCACTTCACATAAACCAGCTAAATGAACGAGACTGGCAAGAAATAGAAGAACGTGAGCTTGGAACAGTACTTGCTTTAGCCGATAGTGTTATAACAAATACCACGTCAGCCGAACAATTATATGCACAGCTCGATTCGCTTATACAATCGCTTTAAAGCTTAAAATAATCAGTTAGATACGTTTCGTATTCAGACAACGACGAAAAGTTATTTTCAAGATGCACATCTGCGAGTTCACGAACTGCTCGCATGTTAAGCCCGCCGCCTTGAGCGGTTGGTGCCATTTCAGCTACTTGCTGTGCTTGAAATTCTTCAAAACTAATCATGTCGGTTACACCGCGGCCGCGGTTTGAATTCTGCACACGATTATAGCGAATATGCTCATCTGCATCGATCCATACCACGATACCCCCAGCTTGTTGAATAACCTCTACTTCACCCGGGGTACGAATGCTTGTAATACAAAGCTTCACTGTACCGTACTGATCCATCACCCGGCGAGACATGGCACCATCTCCTTCTGCCTCACGAATTTGCTTACTCAACCCACTTAAGTTTTCACGCGTATGTGGCTTGCCCTGCGTATCAAGCTCAGCGCGCAAAATATCACTCAAGCTAACTGTTGTGTAGTCATACTTTTCTTGCAAAAGTGCACCCAGCGCGTCTTTTCCCGACCCATTGGTTCCTGCAATACCAACAATACTCGGTAGCTTCATACTATTTGATATACTCGTGTAATTTCTTAGCATCCTTATGCTTGCGAAGCTTGGCGAGTGCCTTGGCTTCAATCTGACGAATACGTTCGCGAGTAACGGCAAATTCCTGCCCGACTTCCTCGAGGGTGTGGCTTTTACCATTGTCTAGGCCAAATCGCATGCGAATAATCTTTTGTTCACGATCTGAAAGACTAGAAAGCACCGACTGCACCTGTTCTTTCAGTAGCTGAGTGGTCGCTGATTCTTCAGGCGTAATACTGTCTTCGTCTTCGATAAAATCTTGCAGCACGCTTTCTTCGTCTTCACCGTCGCGGCCAACACCAGCATCGAGGCTCTGGATATCTTGCTTGATCTTTATCACGTATTCAACTTTCTCTGGCTCCATTTCAAGCTCTTTGGCAAGTTCTTCGATACTTGGCTCGCGGTTGAGTTCTTGCGTCATGCGACGTTGTGTACGAAGCAATTTGTTGATGGTTTCTACCATGTGCACCGGAATACGAATCACACGAGCTTGGTCGGCAATGGCACGCGTAATTGCTTGGCGAATCCACCAGGTAGCGTAGGTACTAAATTTGAATCCTTTATCTGGGTCGAACTTTTCAACTGCACGCAAAAGTCCGGTATTGCCTTCTTGGATCAAATCCAAAAAGTCGAGGCCACGGCCACTGTATCGTTTTGCTATCGAAACCACCAACCGCATGTTTGCTTCGGCCATTTTGTCTTTCGCACGCTTGTCACCTGCGACAACTTTATTGGCAAGCTCCAGTTCTTCATCGGCCGAAAGTAGTGGAATCTTTCCAATCTCCCGCAAATACAATCGTACTGAATCGTCTGATACATCATCAAAATATTGATTGCTATTTAGCGTATCTTCGTCATCTTCTTCTTCGTCTTCCAAATCTTGAACATCTGGTTCATCAACAACGTCTAAAAGATCGATCTCTCGTTCTTCGTCATCGTGTGCCAATTGTTTGCCATCATCATCGTTATTACCCACTAAGCTGTCTCCTTGATTAGTTTTGAGAGTTGTCCGCGAAGTTCATGTGCCAGCGTTTCATCGCCAGAAGATTCGGCCTCGCGTAGCCGCACTATTAGCTGATTTTTGTTTTGTTTCTTGTGTTCAACTTCCGTCTGGCGGAGCAGCTTGGCTATTTCGAGCGACACATCGTGTTCACTCCAGCCATCGTATCTGGTCTCGGCCCTTAACTGAACTATTTTGACATATGTTTCAATCGGTTGCAACTCTGTTTCTGGCAAATCCCCTGAATTTTGCTGCAATAGACGTGCCAAATATTGCCTATGCTCGCCCACAAACATCGTCTCGTCGTAGTTTGCCAGCTGAAATCGTTGCGGTGGCATAACAAGTAGCGCCGCAAGTAGGTCATCCTGAAATAGATGTGTCGCAGCGTGCGTAGGCTGAATATGCATCGCTTTTGTCGGCATATTTTCGGTATCATCTGGCTGCTGTAGAAGCTTTGCTTGCACCGCCTCTACCGATGTGTCTGTCATGGTGGCTATTTTTTTTACATAATGTTCACGCTCTACCGAATCACCCAACATGCGGATAATACGAAAACTATCTGTCGTAAAACGCCGCTTACCAAGGGCAGTTTTTAGGTCTTCACGTTTCGAGAATTCAGCCAACACCCAATCGACTACTGGCTCGGCCTGCATTGTGGCCGTACTCCATGCAGCTGCATCTTGCTGAATCAACTCGTCAGGATCTTTCACGCCATCTGGCAAGCGAACCATACCAAGCTCTACATCCACGCGTGCGGCTATAGGGATGGCACGTTCCGTTGCAGCCAAACCAGCCTTGTCGCTATCAAAACTCACACGGACATTGCGACTTAAACGACTCAGTGCTTTTAAATGGTATTCAGTCATCGCAGTACCAGCGGACGCCACGACATTCTTTACGCCAACCTGATGGCTGCTCACAACATCTAGATTCCCTTCTACTATCACGCTAAAATCGGCGTTTCGGATTGCTTCTTTTGCCTGCGACAACCCAAAGACATGGCGTGATTTATCGTACAGCAAGGTTTGTGGCGTGTTCAAATATTTTGGCGCTTTTGGGTCATCCCGCAAAATTCTACCTGTGAACCCTATCACCTGACCGCCTGGATCCATTAGTGGCACCATCATGCGCTCGCGAAACAAATCGGTACCGTAACGATTTGTCAGGCCAGCATCGTGTAATTCATTTTTTGTAAATTTTTTATTCAGCAATATTCGAGTCAAGCCTTCGCCATCATCTGGTGCATACCCTATTTGGAATTCGCCAACAACCTCTTTGCTAAGGCCACGAGTTTTGAACACGTATTCAAGGGCATGCGGATTTTTCAATAAGTTTTGTTGGTAATACCGTGCGGCAAGTCGATTTGCCTCTAGTAAACGCTTCTTTTTCTTGGTGATCTCGCCAGAATGGCCAGTGTCGTACATGCTCAAATCGACACCAGCTTTGCGAGCCAGTAGTTCGAGCGCCGGCCGAAACTCCAGCCCTTCAACTTCCATGACAAAACTAAATACATCGCCACCCTTGCCACTACTAAAATCGTGCCAAATATGTTTATCGGGACTCACTACAAAACTAGGAGATTTTTCACTCGTAAAAGGACTAAGGCCTTTAAAATTTCGCCCAGCACGCTTTAGCTGTACGTACTCACCTATCACATCCTCAATATTCAGACGAGCGCGCACATCTTCTTTAGCATCTTGCACGGCAACTCCTTTTTGACTTCAGCATATTTGTATTGTATCATCATACCTCTTGCGACACTGCCTCTTTCTCCCTCATCGTACTTATGATTAAATAGGTGGTATGCAACCAGACTCTCCGCAGCAACCAACTTCATCATCGATTGAGTATTTAAATCAGATTTCTGCACCTACTCAGCAAAAAACATTGAGCCCCATCCTCCTGTGGGCAGGTATTGGTGGTATTCTGCTGCTGCTTGTGATTGCAATGTCAATGATATTCTCTGGTGGCGGTAGTACTACTGGTAAAGATCGACTATCGACCATCGCTGCCCAACTTAGCGCACTTCAAACTACTACAGGCGATGCAACCGAAAATATTCAAGACTCATCACTACGAACACTCAATAGCAGCCTGTCGCTGGCTCTGACAAATATAAATCATGATATTGTGGATGCTATAAGCGCACTCGAGGCAAGCACAGACGAGAAAGATAAAAATGTCATGGCTGTTACCAGCCAAATAGATGAATTATCTACAGCCCTCGAGGACGCACGCTTGAATGCCGTATACGATCGAACCTATGCCCGAGAAATCGCCTACTATCTAAAAACGCTTCATAGCGAGATGAATGCCCTTTATACAGCAACTCAGAAAACAAAAGTACGAACATTTCTTTCAACTGCCGATAAAAATTTGAGTCCTTTTGTTGATGAATTTGCCAATTATAACGGCAACTAGACGGCAGCCACCAAGTTGTAGCTTAGTCGCGCAAGATCTTTCACCTCGTCGTCACTCAGCTGGCCCGAACAAATAACTGTGTTCCAATGTTTCTTGTTCAAGTGATACCCCGGCAATACGCTTTCGTACTTTTCGCGCAGATTTTGTGCAAGTAACGGGTCACATTTCAAGCTTACTCGTAGCGGCTCGCTGCCATCGGCAATAATCGCAAACAACTTTCCCTGGCCGGTTTCTTTGTGTCCTACCTTGTACACGCTCGTTCCTTCACCGAAGGGAAAATCCAGCCACGTATTCGGAAATTCCAGCAGATACTGCTCTAGTTCTTTGTGCGTCATACTTTCAGCTTTCCAATATAGTATTGTAGCTCCTCAATACTTCCCTGAATATCATCAATCGCACGATGGGCTTCGGGCTTGGCAAACTTCTTTTTGTATCTGCCCTCAAACACTACTTTCCAGGCACTGACATCCAGCATTCGGTAGTGCAGTCGCGTATTCAGTCGTGGCCATTCTTGCTCAATAAATTTACGGTCTTGGTGAATAGAATTGCCTGCCAAAAGCACAGGCTTTTCAGAATCGAAATGTTCGTCAATAAACGCCAGCAGTTCATTTTCTACAACTCGCCCATTTTTGCCGTGCTCATTTTGCGCCATCAATGCATCACGCACATCGCTATGCGCATCCCAAAATTTGCCAACCATACGCGAGCGCATGAGGTTTGGGCCCACAGTTTTTACTGCCGTATAGCGAGCAATTTCTGTGAAATTCCAATCAGTCGCAATCGCAGCAACTTCCAGTATTCGGTCTTTTTCTGGATCCAAACCCGTCATTTCTAGGTCGACCCACAAAAGTTTTGCGGTATTCATGCTACCAGTATACAGGATGCCCCAGGTACCAATAAAATTATGCGGTTAAGAACGTGCTGTTTTTAGAGCCGTTGTATACCATAGCAAGTCATCGATGTGCGCATCGAGCGCAGTGATATTTTGCTCGGCGCCTGCGGCCAACGTACCGTCTTCGAGTATGCTGCCGTCTACCATGCCATGGAACGTAACTGCATCTGGCACTACCGCCGCACCTACTTTGCTACCCAAAACCTGGCGCAGTTGTTCACTTGAGCGTGCACCACCCACCACACCGTGGCTTACAATACCCGCTGGTTTACGCACTAGCTGACCAGTTGTAATATCGATTGCATTTTTTAGCACCGCCGGTACTGCATGGTTGTATTCGGCTGTTACAAACATATACCCATCAGCAGCAGCCAAATCATCAAGCCATTTTTTTGTGCCATCAGTCAGTTCACGATCCGGCATCCATGGCGCCTCAGAAAGTAGTGGAATCGCATAGTCAGCAAGATCAAGCACTACTACATCGTCGTGTTTTGCTTTTAGACGAGCCTCAACCCACTTTGCAAGTTTTGGCGTTACTCTACCCTGCCGTGTTGTGCCTACAATTACCGCTATCTTCATACCCCTCCTTTGTTCATACTTTCCCTAGTATAGCGTAATTTGCTATACATAGTAAAGCATTTTGCAAAATAAAAACTCCGGATTGTACCGGAGTTTTCTGTAAACTGTACAGGTATTATTTCTTGTCTAGCTTGTCTAGTTTTGCAACATGAACAATCCAGTAAATTACGAGTGCAGTCGCAAGCAGCGTAACGACCGAGCTAAGGATTGCACCCCAGCCAAATACTGCCTCACCATTGCCGACAGTAACGTTCCAGGTCAAGTTTTCTAGCTTAATACCTTGTGTCATCAATGTAACCACTGGGCTAATTAAGTTATCTACCAACACCTTTACTGTAGCACCTGCTGAAGTACCAATTGCCAAACCAACTGCCAACCCTACAACGCCTTGTTCGCGTACGAAATCAACGAACTGTCCCATAAAGCTTTTTTCTTTTGCCATTTCCCTAAAACTCCCTTTAAATTACTTACGAAAACTATTATAGCACCCTGTTCAAAAGACTAGTACATTATCATGAACCTTCAACTACATTTTTGTCGGTGCGTCGATACCCAATATGGTCAGGCCAGCTTTCAAGATATCCGCGTATAGGCCTACAAGGCTAACACGGTGCGATTCTTTGTCATTACCAATCACCTGATTCTTCTCGTAATAACGATTGAACTCTTGCGCAAGCTCGAACAAATACGTACAAATATGATGCGGTGCGAGTTCTGCAATTGCTTGCTCTACTACTTCATGATATTCACTCAATTTGCGAATCAGTAGCCGATCTTCGTCGTAAAGCTGCTGCGGTGACGCAAATTCAAAGGATGATTTTTCCAAAATTCGACGTGCCCTGGCATGGGCATATTGCAAATACGGGCCACTATTCCCCTGCAAACTTACCGTCTCTGCTATGTCAAAGTTTATATCTCCGCCTAGCCGATACTTGGCAAAGGCATATTTTATAGCACCCAGGGCAACTGTTGTGTGCAGATCTTTATCTTCTACGAGTTCGGCAACACGTTCGTGCACCATTGTTATCACGTCTGCCGCCCGCGATACATTGCCAAGTCGAGAGCTCATTTTTTTACCGTCAGCAAACCGCACTGTGCCATTTGTCATGTGTGTCATAGTTCCTACAAGCTCGGGCCTAAACGATTCAGCCGCAGCAAAAACCACACGCATATACTCTTTTTGGTCATTTCCAGTGATTAAATAACGGTGGTCAAAATCATATTCCTGTTTTTCAAGCCAAATCACCCCAATGTCTTTGGTTTCGTATGTCGGCAAGCCCTTGCTGGTAATAAACACACGCGTATGCAGATGTTTTGACTCATCACCCTCGAACACCACTGCACCGTCAGAGTTCTTTAGCCTGCCCGCTACCAACTGTTCTTGCACTACTTGCATACCTGTAGGCGCGGTCTCACTCTCTGGGTAATATCGCATTGGTTCGACGTCAACCAATACATAAAAGGCATCAAAGTAATCAAAACTCCACTGGCGTGTCTGCCAGTACAGCTGCGCCAACGGTGATTCGTGGTCGCTTGTATTGTGAAAGCCGTATACCGCTTGGTTCAAATTGTCTATTTCTAGGGTTGCAGCCGCATCATCCTCGTATGCCTTTGCCCCAGCCACGTAGCATTGGCTTATCCATTTGGCTCGATCTAGCGCATCGTGCGGCAAGCTTGCAAGCGCGTCTGGATGCGGACCATCTAACTCTTGTAGCATGCCCCACATGCATTTTGCCACGTGCAGCCCTACGTCTCCGCCAAAGCTCGTACGCTGCAATTTGGCACCACCTAATAGCAACAATCGTGCCGCAATATCACCAAAAATTGTCTGATACAAATGCCCCGTGTGCAATTCTTTGAATGCATTTGGACAACTGTACTCAAGAACAATTTTCTTGTCTTTGTACCGTTGCTGCGGCCGTGTGTGTACCTGGCGTAATAGCGCCCTATCACTCAAACGAATGTTTATAAACCCCGGGCCAGCCACTGTTACCTCTGAAAAATCTTCAGTGCTTCGCAACTTCTCGGCTATTTCCTCGGCAATCTCGCGTGGATTTTTACCCAGTTCTTTCGCAAGCTGCATCGCTACATTTGTCGCATAGTCACCAAATTTCGGCTCGGGGCGCGACAAAGATAGTTCTACATCCTGTCCGTACAGTTTTTTTACCACATCAGCAATCAATGTATTCATTACATGTAGTATACCAGAGGTCGCCGTATTACGCAGCGTACTCTACATCGCCATCTTCGGCATCTACAAGCTCGTACTGCAAGCTAGATACTGGGCTAAGGCCACGCACCACGTGTAGCAAGTGGCTTAGTACGCTCATATCATCTAGGTTTGTTGTAGATTCGTCGTATTTTTCTTCAGCCATTTTTGTGTTATTCCTTTGTAGTTTTAGTATACAAGCCCGGCTTGTTGTGGTCAAACTGCCAAAATTCACAACGTACTCCTCTCTTAAGAACTTGCCAATGCTTGCTCATAGGTAAACTCTCAAGGTATTTGCCCAGATATCGCTCTGGGCAGGCGGTCAATTTACTGTTAGACAACAGTGTCACCGAGTAAGCGCCAACTCACTCACACGGTGTAGAACAATCACAGTTGGGTGAGGTTTTTTTTAGTCAGTGAAGCCACACTGATATTTCACCACCAGCCAATACGTAGACTGTGTGGGTCACGCCAAGTGGCAAGCACCTGGCGTCTGAACTCTGTCCAAGGCTCGATAATCATTGAGCCATGGACAAACTCCTCCGGAAATAAGAACACATCAGTGTTCGTTCCCGGAAGAGTGATGCCCAGCGTGGCGGCTGCCGCCGCTCGACGCCGAGACCGAGTCGGCGATGAGTACTCATAAGCACCCACCGCCTCTCCCCACGAAATACAACAACCTGCCGAGCAGGCTCTCTGTATCTCGTGTTCGACCGCCACGCTTGCGGGGCGGCCATAAACTTCCGTCGCCCACTCGAC
>JAGOVX010000002.1 GCA_018060465.1 Candidatus Saccharimonadota bacterium
CCAATGGACGATATTCGTGTATCAACCGTCACGATGCCGCTAGACCAGCCAATCTATACGCTTGCAAACAAATTTGAAAAAGAAGACGTAAAACAAGTTGTTACCAAGAAAGCAAAAACCAACCAAGATGCACTAAAGAATTACGAACGAATTGCTGTTGGCGTACTTGGGGTGTTGGGGCTTGCAGCCATTGCGTACGGTATGCGTCGGCAAATCTTCAAATCACCATACCAGCGGGAGCTTGATCGTATTTACAGGTTACACGATGGTATTATTATCCGAGCCAGCAAACCAGCAGACATGACGGGCAAAAATGTAGTGACGGTAAAAAGCTTTGATGACATGCTGAATTTAGAGGAGGAGCTAAAAGTACCGATTGTTTCAAGTCCCGCAGGCAACGACGGTACGCGCTTCATCATTATTCGTGACGACATAGTGTATGTATATCCACTTGGCAACGTGCTACTAGACGATGAGTCTATAGAAGAAGCGGATAAAATTGCCTTGCAGAAACGGCCACTGGGCACCGCTGCAAAAACATATAAGCGGCGCATTCAGTAGCGGTATAATAGACGTATGACACACGAGCGCGCAAGTAAGAAACAGCAAGAACTCCTGAGTTTTGTCGATGGGTTTATAAAGGGTAATGGCTACGGGCCAAGTTATCGTGAAATTATGCGAGCGCTGGGGTACAAGTCAGTTTCCACCGTAGCAACGCACATTGACGGACTAATAGTAAAAGGCTATTTGCGTCGTGGCGTTGATAATTCTGCTCGATCTTTAGAAGTTGTGACTCTGCGAGAGCCAGCGCAGGTGAAGGCGGAAAGTCAAAGCGTATTCGAGGATGAACTGGTAGAGAAAATACAGGCACTCAAGCTTTCTGACGAGCAGTATCAGCAAGTACTAGCCGTATTAGACATATTACACATGCCAGATGTTGCCAAGAAGCTACATCAAAACATTGAACCCTCTTGACGATATCAGGGGTAGAACTGTATAATCACGAGAGTATTCGTAGCATATATTCCGGGGTAGCGCAGCGGTAGCGCAGTTGACTGTTAATCAATTGGTCGCGGGTTCGAATCCCGCCCCCGGAGCCACATAAAATGAGTCAGGCTAAATGTCTGACTCTTTTTATGTGTCCCTAGGCCGGTCTGAACCTGCGACAGAGATTTTCCAGAGGAAAAGATCGTAGTCGCTGGTTCGGCGAAGGCGACGTAGCAGAGAAAAGCACGAAGTATTTTTCTCTGCAAGAAGCCGGAGGAACCGCAGGCGATATCCAGTCTCGAGAGCCATGCTGAGCGGGTAAATACACTAAATAGGCTCCATGACCGGAACACCTTGACCCCAATAAAGGAGCGTGGCTCCGAATCTTTTTGTAAGTTATAATTAGGCTATGAATCTTTATCATCATGTACCCGAGCATCAAAATGGAGCAGTAATTTATCCACTTAATCAGTTAAAAGAAAAATTTCCTGATATTTATAAAAAACAGAGTGCAAAATACGACACCATACAGGAAAAAGACGTAGAGATCCCTAATTTTGGCTATTGGAATGATTGCGTCAATTTAATGCCTGTAAACCCCGGACTTGTCAAAATAGAGCTTGATAAATATGGGCACGACACAAGTTGGCCGTGGAATTTCTATAAGATCGACCCAGATATGCTAGACCATTCTAAGCTTATTATTATGATTATGACCGAAGATGACGGCATCTTCAAACGTCATTTCATGCCATTCACTAAAGGAGCCTACGAAAAGCATTGTCATATCGGAGAGCCAACCCGACGCGTTTTTCAGGAAGCAAAAGAAATGGGTGAGCAGCCAAACACATTTGCTCGAGTCCCCCACGTACTTTATAAAGATTCTATAGATACCACGGGACTTGAAATAGTGAATTTTTAAGCCCACGACCAATAAGTGAAATCGGATTCGATTATTTTGTATGATGGTGACGGAAGAATCCTGTCAAAAACCAGCTAACTGTGGCTCTATGTAATTTTTCTATAAAGATTTATAATCTAATCAATGAACCGCACGCGCAAGTATAGAAAAGGCCAGATTATTTTGTATGGTGGCGAGGCCACTAATGCTGTGTTTGTGGTAAAGAGTGGGATTGTACGCGCGTATAGTATTTCTGAGAATGGCAATGAAGTGATTATAGCGCTGTTTGGTGCGGGTGATTATTTCCCTTCGTTTCATAGCGAACACGAAAACCCTATCGCACTATTCTATTACGATGTGCTGCACGAAGCAGAGATTGAGCGGGTCCCATTTGCCGAATTTGTGTCAAACGCTACGACACAACCTATCTTACTGCAAGAAAAACGATACATCGGCGCGCTGCTGCATATTAGTGCCGTCGTGCAGGCGAGTGCCGATAAAAAAATAGCCCATACGCTGCGGTATTTGGCTGTTCGTTTCAAAGCACCCATGCCCACCAAAATCTACACGCGAATTGACATAAAACTTACGCAGCAAAACATTGCAGATATTTGTAATACTTCAAGAGAAACAACCAACATCGAACTTGGTAAGCTAAAGTCGGCAGGTATGATAACTGAGCGAAATAAATATTACTCGGTTGACCTAAGGAAATTAAATAAACGCATAGGTGAAGATCTGTCGATTTCGCTTTAGCTAGTACCTAGGAATTATCTTCGACAATTTTGATAATTTCATCTGGAGTTGCCCAGGCTTTTAGCATGTAGCGGGTTGCACCAAGTTCGAGTACTTCATTTACGTCATCTTTTGAATCTAAATTGCTAAATACAATGACGGGAATATTGTGCGTGTTTTTAAATTGTCGCAAAAAATCTTTTCCGTCCATAATGGGCATCAGTAGGTCGAGCAAAATGATAGCCGGCTGAATGTTTTTTAGTATATCAAGGGCGTCTTTGCCGTTTGCAGCATGCGTCACATCGTAGCCAGCTTTTGTAAGCATAATACCAAACGCGTCACTAAGTGTTGCGTCGTCTTCAACTAAAAGCACTGTTTTGTTTTTGTTCATAGCCGTCCTTTCGTGACTGTGTTTCTACTACCTACCATACCAAATTGCTCACAGACATTCTGTGAGCTACACCACATTTTGCTTGGTGGGCAGCAGAAGCGTAAATGTTGACCCTCCGCCACTATTCTTCGCGTACAGCAGATCGCCACCTTGGCTCAGTGCGAGCATTTTGGCAAGGTACAGGCCAAGGCCGCTGCCGCCTTCGCTTCTTGAAAATTCATTATCAATCCGACTAAATTTTTGAAACAACTTCGACTCATCATTTGCATCGATACCCACGCCGGTGTCTGCGACGGAAAACTCCACCATGCCCAAATCGCGGTTATTTTTTAGCGTTATTTTTATAGTAGATTTTTTGTAGGAATATTTTACTGCATTGCTGAGCAAGTTTTCGATAATCATCATTGAAAACTTTTCATCTGCGGTGCAATACAGTGATTTTGGCAGGGATCGTTTGATAGCTATGCCTTTGTTTTTTGTGGTGTCGGCAAGTTCATCAATGGCGGAATGTACCAGCGTTACAATATCAATTTTTTCAGCAGTGACTTTGAGCTGCCCAGCATCTGCTTTGGCGACGATTAGTAACTGGTCGATGATTTCGAGCTGACGTTCGTTTGCTCCATAGGCTTTTTCGGCAATGTCAATTTGTTCTGGGTTTAAGGCTCCGAAATATCCCTTTTTCAACATTCCGATATATTGTCGTACTCCAGTGGCGGGGGTTCTGAGCTGATGTGATGCCAGTGCGAGTAATTCGTCTTTGGTTTTTTGGATGTTTTCGGCGTGTTCCAGCTGGAGTGTGCGGCTCCGTTTGCTGAGCATCGAATACACAAAATATGCTAGCAGCAAGCTTAGAAAAATGCCAATAACAAGGATGGTGTTTTGCGGGCTTGCAAGCGAACGGCTGTAGTTATTTTCGGAATAAAACGTTACTTTCCACGTGCGGTCGTTTAGCGTTAGATTTCTTTCGATGCTATTTGGGCTCGGTTCATATTTTTCGCTTGTGTAAATTTCATTTGGGCTGCCTTGTTCGGTAATGTCTTGCACGTGGTAGTGACTAATTTCGACATCATTTAGCACATCTTGCTGCGCAAATACATCAATCGGACGATAAATAAGGTAGGTGTAGCCAATGATTTTTTCGTCTCTTTGATCTTTTGGCACATTGACGAGGCCATCGCGATACACGGGGTAACACATAAGTATGCTAACGGGTTTTCGACTTGCGGATGATGTTTCGTCTTGAACGGCAACGACGGGCGCACTGGCGCTGGCTTCGCCACTTGTTTTTGCTCGTAGCATTGCGTCACGGCGGCTTTTTTCAGAGTACATATCAAAACCAATTGCCTTTAGGTTTCTTTCTGTTTCTGGGTAAAGAAAGCGAATAGGAGTGTAAAGATCACGCACTCCGCTGGGGGCTACCCTGACAGATTCTGCCGACTCATATGCCTGCAATTGATCGTGAGACACAGCGTCTGCAAAGCCTATGCCAAGCAGTTCTTTGAACTTGTTGCCGGCCATTAATGTCGATGTATAGGTGTTCCAATCGCTGGTCGTGATGGCATTTCTGCCTTTGATATTTATCATGCCGGCTGCACCACGCAGGGCTTGGCGATAGGATGCCGAACGTGCCTCGATATAACTTGCGAGAGCCGTGGCTTGTTGGGTTTCGGTGAGAGTGAGGTTGCTTCTTTGCTTGTTGAGAGTTGCATCGTAGAGCAAGTAGGTTGAACCAGCGCTTAATACAAGCGTCAACACAAACATCAGAATACTGAATCTCTCTAGAGAAAACCTACTTCTTTTCATAATTTGCGCAATTTTTTCTACGTCCATAGCATTACTGTACCAGATTGTAATCACGAAAAATGTTGTCTAGGCAACAGAACTGGTGTTTGTTGCGTCATATTTTGGAAATTTGCTAGTCGCTATTATTGGATTATCGCAAGCAACAGAAGCGAACATTAACAACAAAAGAATGGCACAGAAACAGTTGCCCGGCGGCCATTCGCTGGTACATAAGGAGGATCATAAATTAGAAAAAGGAGGACGGACATGATAACACTATCAAAAGATCAACTCGAACAAAGGATTCATCGATTTTTATCACGAAAAGCTGATGAATTTCCAGAAATCTTTGAAGAAGATACGATGACCAAAGCATGGCAGCGACTACGAACGTTTATAGCGGAACTGCACATGTACAGGACGCGAACAGCGTAACACTTCACTAATCACACTAACCAATGTTTAATCTAAAGGAGAAATAATATGTCAATAATTGTATGGATAATCTTCGGTGCACTAGCTGGATGGGTAGCATCTATGGTTGCAGGAACTGATGCACGACAAGGTGCATTTGCGAATATAGTAGTCGGTATTCTGGGTTCATTCCTCGGCGGCTTCCTAATGTCGCTTATTGGTAAAAGTGGGGTGACAGGTTTCAACCTATACAGCGCTATTGTTGCAGTACTAGGCTCTGTGGTACTACTTACCATCTACAAAGCCGTGATGAAAAACGCATAGGTACATAATAACGCCTAAGATAAAAAGCCATACCCGCATAACGGTATGGCTTTTTGTTATATAGGTAGTGCGGTAATTCACGATATTGGCGCGATCTGTCATACTGTAGTAATGGCACTGTATCATCACACGCATCACAGGAAAATTACATGAAATACGTTGCACTGCTGCGAGGTGTCAATGTGGGCGGCAAGCATCGTGTTCCGCAAGCAGATTTTAAAAAAGTGCTAGAAAGCTTGGGATTTTACAACGTTGCTATTTATTTAAATTCGGGCAATGCGGTGTTTTCGAGCGATGTGGTGGTTGACACACTGCAGGTACAAACCGCACTGGAAAGCTTTTTTGGTTTTTCAATACCTACGTTGATTTTACGGGCCGACAAGCTGCAAATGATCGCTGGCTCAATACCAGATGATTGGAGCAACGATTCGGCAAACCCAGAAAAGCGCGGCCAAAAATCCGATGTGGTGTATCTTTTTGATGAGGTGAACAACGCGGATATTTTACACGAAATTGGTTATAATCCTGAGATTGAAACTATGCAGTATGTCGATGGGGCTGTGATCGCAAACATAGCCCGAACACATCAGGCAAAGGGAAGTTTGCAAAAAATGATGGGCACACCTTTGTATGCAAAATTGACGGTGAGAAACGTGAATACTGCCAGAAAATTAGCCGAGCTTTGCAATGAGTAAAAAAGCATATTTAGCTGGCGGGTGTTTTTGGGGCATGGAAGAATTGGTGCGAAACCAACCAGGAATCATTGATACCGAAGTCGGATATTTGGGTGGCAACAATGAGAATCCAAATTATGCAAACCATCCGGGGTATGCCGAAGGGCTCGAAATTAGCTACGATGATACCAAAACGTCGTATCTAAATATATTGGATTTCTTTTTTCAGGTGCACGATCCGACCACGAGAAATCAGCAGGGCAATGATATAGGCACATCATATCGATCGGCGATATTTTATCAAAATAAGGCCGAACTGGCGGATGCAAAACGAATGATTGGCATCGTAAATGCATCGGGAAATTGGCCGCAGCCGGTTGTCACGAGCCTTGAGCCATTTACGGTTTTTTGGCCTGCCGAGACCGAGCATCAGGATTATTTACGTGACAATCCAGGTGGCTATACGTGTCATTATGTACGATCATTTGGTAGTTACTTGCACTAAAAACGATAGCGTCAACTGCTATATAAGGAGAAAAGATGAACGAACTTACTGATGAAGAAAAACGAATAATTTTAGATAAAGGTACCGAAGCACCGTGGTCTGGTGATTTGCTGGGCACTACAGCGCAGGGGTTGTACGTATGTCGACAGTGCGATGCTCCGCTGTATCGATCACAGGACAAGTTTGAATCACACTGTGGCTGGCCGAGTTTTGACGATGAAATTGCCCATGCGGTGCGGCGAACAGTCGATGCCGACGGCACGCGAACAGAAATCACCTGCGCAGCATGTGGCGGGCATTTGGGTCATGTGTTTGAGGGCGAGGGGTTGACTATAAAGAACATACGTCACTGTGTGAACTCAATATCTATGAAATTTGTACCACAAAAATCGGATGACGCGTAGGCACGACTTATCCGACAGTTTCGGCGCCGACCATGCCACCAGAAGTTTGAGCTTCTTGAAGCAGCATCTGCAAGGTTGGTAGGTGTATATCGTTAATCTTTTTGATTCGTATGCAGCTACGGCCCACACTCACCTTTCCTAAATCTGCAGTGTATTTTTCTGCCAAATATTGACCATCTTTGCAGGCACACACATAGAGGCTAATGTAATTTTTTTGGTTGGCAAGTGCCACGATTGGCCATGGTTTTGGTTGCTTGGTTTTTCGATCAATGTAGTGAAATGTGCCATAGCCTAGCATGTTGTATGCAAAGTGCGGTGCGAGATCGGGTGCAGATTTTTGGATAAATTCATGCAAGAAATTGACCGCATCTTTGCGCTCGGCTGGAACACTATCTAAGTACTCCTCGACGGTATGAGCACTATTGCTGGCGAACATATTCATATTTTTCCTTTCGGTAATGCTACGAGAATTATAGCAAATATCGCATCGTTACTTGCTATAATAGAAGTATGCAAAAAATAGCTACCAAAATATTTATATTAGCATCAATCACGTTTGGCATTACTGGTATTATATTAGTAATTACAGCAACTGGGCCTGATCAAGCGGATACGCCATTGACCAAGTTCCTTACGAGATTCCTGATGGCGAATGTATTTGTGATTTTATCGTCATTTGCGCTGAGCATCGCAGGCAAATACCTGAGTAGCAAATAGCGCATAGCCTAAGCTACTTTACAACAAATGTAAGTGCCTTGCCGGCCTTGCCAGCTCGACCAGTACGTCCAATTCGGTGCACGTAATCATCGTACATTTTTGGCGGGTCAAAGTTGATAACATGTGATACGTCATCAACATCAATTCCTCGTGCCGCAACGTCTGTGGCAACCAAAATTCCTACATTGCCCTTTTTAAAGCTATCGAGTGCTTTGTTCCGCTGAGACTGAGATTTGTTGCCATGGATCGCAACGGCTGGCAAAGAATTCTTTGATAGACTGTCAGCCAGGCGCTGTACGCCGTATTTTGTTTCACCAAACACGATGACTTTTTTAAACTCGTCTTTGTTCAAAAGTTCTGTAAGAATTTGCGCTTTGTGACCTTTGTCATTTGCGTAGATTACATCTTGTTCTATATGATCGTTGGTTTGATTTTTTACCACCGAAATAGTGACAGGATCGTGCATGAATTCTTCAACAATAGCTTTTACGTCATTTGTCATGGTAGCGCTATAGCAAAATGTTTGTCGTTTTTTCGAGAGCTCGGCTTCGATAGCACGAATGCTCGCAACAAACCCCATGTCGCACATACGGTCGGCTTCATCGAGTACAAACGTTGTTGTACTGTGTAGTCGCAGCACACGACGGTCGATAAGGTCTTTGATACGACCTGGTGTGCCAATAATCACATGTGGTCCGCGCTTGATCTGCTGGATTTGTCGCATGATATTCATGCCACCAACAGCTAAAGCTGAATAGAGTTTTTGGCCAGCTGAAAATCGTCGAAACTCGTCGTCGATTTGCTGGGCTAGTTCGCGAGTTGGCGCTAATATAAGTACCGACACGGGCAGGCTATCTTGCGAAAGTTTTTGAATAATTGGCAGCAAGAACGCTGCTGTTTTACCAGTTCCTGTATTTGCCAGGCCTATAATATCGCGGCCTTCAAGGGCTGGGGGAAGACACTGATCCTGAATAGGTGATGGTTCACTAAATTTTAGGTATTCGAGTGTCGCTTTTAGGCGGTCGTTAAGCGCAAAAGACGCAAAACTATGTGTTGGTACATAGGGAGCTTCATTCTTTATTTCAACGGATTTATTGATAAATCGACTAGGGTGTATACCAGATGATTTACTGTATTTTGATACGGCACGACGTTTGTGCGGTGCAGGGCGCCGCCGGTACGAGCCGGAGCTAAAGTTTTTTTGCATTATGATCCTTCCTGATCGTTATACATATGATGAGCGACAGGAATTATCAGATAATACGAGCATTCATCCAGCAGTTTTTTGATTTTTATAATAACTACTATTTATATTGTAGCATTAAAATAATAAAAATTCAAGAGCTTGGTGTTTTTACGCGCTATTAGGTAATTTTTGCAACTTTGTGCTTTTTTCAAAAGTCCCGTATTGGGTGCAGTGTACTTTTCTGCTAGGAATGCGGAGTCCAGAGAGGTATACTTGTGGAAGGTATGGCAAATAACAATCTTACGTCTGCGAAAACGGCAAAAAACGATGAATTTTATACACGGTATAGCGATATTCAGAAGGAGATTGAGGCGTATTTGGAATACGACAAAGATACGTTTCGAGGTAAGGTTATATACTGTAATTGCGACGATCCGTATGAAAGTAACTTTTTCAAATTTTTTGTATTGAATTTCAAGCGGCTAGGCTTAAGACGATTAATAACAACAAGCTATAAGCCATCGCCGGTTGCAAATACACAACTTGGGCTCTTTGGTGACGATAAAACAATAAGCCCTGAAAAGGGCAGGCCAAAAGTAACGGCCAACAAATTTATTATTAATGATGTTGGCGATGCAAATGGTGACGGAGCTTTCAATTTAGGTGATGTTGCAGAGCAGCTGCGGGCAAACAAAAATAATGAATGGACTCCATTGAAAGGCGAAGGTGATTTTCGGAGTGATGAATGTGTCGAGCTGCTGCGACAGGCGGACATTATCGTGACGAACCCGCCATTTAGCTTGTTTAGAGAATACATAAGGCAGTTGTATGATTATAATAAAAAATTCATAATTCTTAGCAATAAGGGTGCCGTAATTTACAAGGAAGTCTTTCCTCTGTTTCAAGAGAATAGACTATGGTCTGGCCGAACTACATGGGGAGGTGGAATGTGGTTTGAAACGACGAATCTGCAAGATGTTGACAAAGTTATTGACGGCAAAAATATGAAGAATGTTCCTTCCATTTGGCTCACAAATATTGATCATGGTCGGCGACACGAAAAAATTCACTTAATGTCCATTGCCGATAATTTAAAATTCAATAAAAAAATGAAAGATAAAATCGCTTACGATCACTACGATAACTACGATGCGATTGAAGTGCCTTTTACGAATGCAATTCCTAATGATTATGACGGCATTATGGGTGTACCTGTTAGCTTTCTCGATAAATACTCGCCTGAGCAGTTTGAAATTATTTGGCAAGCAAGTGGCAATACCAGGGCTTCTGCACCGAAGGAGATTCTAGAGGTACTTAACTACAGGCCTCATGCGGAAGATAGGGGTGGTTGTGGAGTTATTAATGGTGGTCGTGTATTTAGCCGGATATTGATACGACATAGAAAGGAAGAAAATGTATGATTACGAAACTGAATGAGTATACCGTTCATGAAGTTATTGAGGGTTTTGAATACAGTGAGCTAGAAGGCAAAGGCTTATTCGGCTTAAACGGTAAATTAACTATTCAGCCAGAATATCAGCGGCATTATATCTATGCGGAGCAAGGCAAAGAAGTAGCTGTTATTGAAAGCTTGCTAAAAGAATATCCTTTGGGCTTGTTGTATTTCAATAAAGTTGCAGAAAATCAATATGAGGTGCTAGATGGGCAGCAGCGTATAACAAGTATCGGTCGATTTGTTCACGAAAAGTTTGACGTAAAGTATAACGATATGCAGCACACGTTTTCTGGGTTGCCTCAAGAGCTTAAAGAACGCATTCTGGGCGCACCACTGCTTGTCTATATTTGTGAAGGAGAGGAGCAGGAGATAAAAGATTGGTTCCGTACTATTAATATTGCCGGCATACCTTTGACGCATCAGGAAATTCTTAATGCTGTCTACTCTGGCCCGTTTGTGACGGCCGCAAAGGAAGTATTTAGTAATAGTCAGAACTCTAATGTGCAAAAATGGGGTGCCTATGTGGCAGGTGACTTGAAGCGGCAGGAGTACCTGGAGCGTGCTATTCAGTGGTTGGCTGGCGATGACACAAAGCTCGTTGAAGCTTATATGAGTGCGCATAGGTACGGTAATGATATTAGTGAGCTTAAAGATCATTTTGATACAGTAATTAATTGGGTGAGTGAAGTGTTCAGTGATGTGAAACCAGAAATGCGGGGCTTGGCTTGGGGGGAGTGGTACAAAAAATACCACGATGTTCACTACGATCCGAACGATGTATCACAGAAGATGCATGATTTGTACGGTGATCCTTATGTTGAGAGCCGCAAAGGCATATATGAATATATCTTAGGTGGTTGCAAGGAAACTAAGCTATTAGGTGTTCGCTTGTTTGATGAGCCAACTAAAAAATCGGTATATGCAAAACAAACAAAAGTCGCTCGCGCGAAGGGTGTGTCAAATTGTTCATATTGTCAAATTGGTCACGATGCGAATGCTGCCAAGATTTGGGCGATTACTGATATGGATGCAGACCACGTATCGGCCTGGAGTAAGGGTGGCGAGACTTCCTTGAAAAACTGCGAAATGCTCTGCAAATCTCATAACAGGGCGAAAGGGAATCGATAGGCAAGGTGCCTTACTGCAAAAGTGCCTTCATTTGTTTGGCGATGAGTTTGGTGGCAAATACTGGATTCAGCCGGTAGAGTTTGTTCATAAGTTTAGAATCTTTGCCGGTAAAAATTTGAGGCGAATTTTTCTGGATACCATCGACAATGATAACGGCAGCATCGCGGGCTGGTAGCATTGGAAATTTGCTGGTATCGACAGAAGTTGCACGAGGCATAGCAACGCCTGAATTTTTTGTAATGTTGGTAGCTGTGGCGCCTGGAAATACCAAACTGACATGTACTGAACTATCGAGTAATTCAGCGTAGAGGCCTTCGGTAAGTAGCTTTACTGCCGCTTTTGATGCACCGTACACACTTTGGCCTGGCACGGGTAAAAAACCTCCCATGCTCGCTACATTTACGAGGTGTGCTTCATCGCGAGCAAGTAGGTGTGGCAAGAACGCTTTTGTGACGTAGAGAGTTCCGTAAAAATTGACATTCATAACACGTTCTATGGCGTCGTAGGTAAGTTCGTTTACTTTTACGAAAGGCTGAATAATGCCGGCACAATTGATAACGCCATCGACTGCACCATGAGTTTTAATGATTTCACTGGGGAATTTCTGTACAGCTGTTTTGTCGCTAATGTCTAGCGTATGTAGACTAAGCGAATCGGCGTGTTTACCAGATTTTTGTTTGGTTGCCGCCAGGCCTTCGCTATGTAAATCGACTGCTGCTACGGTGGCACCACGCGCTAAAAGTTCAAGCACTAGCTCGCCGCCAATGCCCCCGCCTGCGCCAGTTACTACGAATACTTTGTTCTGTACTTTCATAATTCCCCTGTTTTTTATATACGTATAGTGTAATTGTATACCCATGCCCGGAAAAGATACACTGCGTAACCAACTACGGTATACTAATGAGATGAAAAGAAACGCGCTGCATCATGGATCGATTGCGGTTGTAGTAGCATCACTTTTATGGAGTGTAGATGGCTTGCTACGAACAAGCCTATATAGTTTGCCGCCAGTGGTTATTGTAGCCTGGGAACATGCACTTGGGTTTGTGGTGCTTTTGCCATTTCTTGTGATGGCGCGAAAAAGTTTTAAAAAATTATCACGGCCACAATGGCTTGCCATAGCGCTGGTGGCGCTTCTTTCGGGGACGGCAGGCACAATTTTCTATACCGCGGCACTGGGGCAGGTGTACTATATACCTTTTTCAGTAGTGGTAGTGTTGCAGCAGTTGAATCCTGTATTTGCAATTGCAACCGCAGCAATCTTGCTAAAAGAAAAGCCAAGTCGTACGTTTTTCATACTGACAGCAGTGGCCTTGGTGGGTGCATATTTAGTCTCGTTTCCAAACTTGTCGATTAACTATACAACGGGTAGCGGTACAGTGATTGCGGCATTATACGCAGTTGCCGCAGCTGCCTCGTGGGGAATAGGCACGGCATTTTCAAAATATGCTTTGAAAGACACGTCGTATGTACAGATAAGCGCTGCGCGTTTCGGGCTTACGGCATTATTTGCACTGATGCTTGTGCCGTTACTTGGCGCAGGGCCAGCGCTTCAGACGGTTAATCCAACCCAGTGGTACAGCCTACTGGCAATTACATGTTCGACAGGCTTGGTGGCGCTGGTAATTTATTACTATGGATTGCAAAAAATTAAGGCTTCACATGCTGCTACCCTGGAACTAGTTTGGCCGCTATCTTCTGTAGTTGTAGGCTGGGTATTTCTACATCAAACCCTGAGTGCGACACAGCTAGTGGGCGCGTTGATACTACTTATTTCGACGTATGTGATAGGTCGTTCTGCGACTGATCAGACAAATAAAAAGCACGAATGGCGGTGACGTCTTTTGTGAGTTGGCTAATGACTTCTTTGGTTGATGCAAAGGGAAGTGGCGGGCGAATAAATGCACCAAGCTGAAACTCAATTGTCTGAGCATATAAATCATCGTTAAAGTCGAGTATATGAATTTCAAGTGAATTGTGCGACTCGCCTTCAGAAAATCGAGGGCCAAAATATAAGACGCCACTGAAGTGGCTGGAGCCAATACGCACTCGTGCGTGGTAGACGCCGGGCGTTGTGCCTTTAGGCACTAGTTCAGCAGATAGGTTTGCCGAAGGAAACCCAAGCGTGCGGCCAATCTTGTCGCCGTGTAGGACGGTACCTTTGTGCCACGAATTGCTGTGCATTTCTACAGTATACCTTTGTTGGAAGTATTTAGTACATCTGTTGCGAACATGCTACTTATGCTATTATGGATGGTAATAAGGTAGATAAGTGTAAGGAGAAGTAATCTCGTATGGACAATTCGTCATACCGTAGTAATCGTCATGTGACTCAAGCTCAGCCAGCCGAACAAGAAGCGGCACCGGCCCCAACAGTCGAGGAGCGTCCTGCTGGTCGTGTGGTGAAGCACCCAAGAGTTGCAAAAACTAAAAGATTGCCAATGTCATGGCTACTCGCCGCCCTGGCTGTTGTAGTACTTTTGTTGGCAGGCTGGTTTGTATTGCGTCCAACTGGCGCGGCTGGCTCGATTGATGGTGATAAAGTACAAGCCGTCTTTTTTACAAACGGACAAGTGTATTTTGGTAAATTGCACATGGTAAACGATGAATACATGAAGCTGACAGACATTTTTTACTTGCAAGCAAAAACAGCAACCACAAAGGATAGCCCACAGCAAACCTCTGGCGGCTCGGCGTCTGACGTACAATTAATAAAATTGGGTCAAGAGATTCACGGGCCTGAAGACGCAATGGTATTCAATAAAAGCCAGATCCTTTTCTTTGAGAACTTAAAGAAAGATGGCAACGTCTCTAGCACGATTGCCAAATATCAGAAGAAATAGGCTTGCCCAGTGACGCTACGGGTTGGTAAGCGCTGGAATCCACAGAACTGGCGTAGTGTTGGACATCGTCAGTACGCAAAAGAACAACGACAACGATTGTTGAGTATTGCGCTTGGAAGTGCAGGGGTGTTGTTTGTGCTTGCCTTGATCGCTGGCTTTGTCTACGTGTGGTATACGGGCCGTTTGCCGGTTCAAGCACCCGTTGTTGTCACACAAGAGGAAGAACCGGTAGCGACCCAACCAATCAAACCAAAAGTAACACGTGTGGGTGTGGCCGTGCAGCTACTTACATCGCCAGTGGCGCCAGGTGAGTATGCGTCACTATCCATTCACACGAGTCCACTTGCACGCTGTACGATTAACCTTGAATACAATACTGCGCCGGTGAAGGACGCTGCCCTGGCAACAAAGATAGCCGACGAGTATGGAGTTGTAACATGGTCGTGGACGGTTTCAAAAAATGCACCAATAGGCAATTGGCCTCTAGGAGTACGATGCTCGTACAAAAAAGATGCAGGAGTGATACAGCGAACAATACGAATTGAAAATCCGAAAAAGCCGTAAGATCTACTGAAGTGATTTTATATATCGTACTAGCGAATCGTTTGATATTTCGCTATCAGTCTTGATAAGAACAAGTGTTTCGTCCTTTGTAAAAATAATTGACCGAGGTCCACCCGCGGCACTTCCAACATAGATCTCCATATCATTTAACGTTATTTTATCGTTGGCATGATAACTTTCGGCCAAATCCTTGATATTTTCCTTGATATTTTTTGAAAAACTACTGGGAATACGCTGCTGGCTAACAATAATTGGTACAACGCCGACCTTATCTGAAAATGCGTATACTGGATCTGCACCAGGTGGACTTACTTTTGTCCAGCCACCGAAATCTTTACTGGTTTTACCAGGCGGCAGGTAGGTTTTAAATGTCGGAGTACCCTTTGTTAGCTTACTTGAACTGGCAACGGTGCGCTTTGATGGGCTTTTTGAGGATGGGCCGGCTTCTGAATGGAAGTTTTTTAGTAGTAGGTATCCAGCAAGCAGTAGCACAAGACTTACGACAAGCGCAGAACGTGGAATACTGTACAAGATTCGTCGTATGGTACGGCGCCATGAGTGTGCAGGGCGGGGGCTATTAGTGGGCATACAGCGGGGTATCATCTGGCATTTGCAAGCCACCGGTAAAGGTGCGTCCATGCATAAGCCGCTTACTTGGATCGGCGGTAAATTGTAGAGTTAAGTCTGATATAGTAGGGCCGCGAGTTACATCATCGGGATAGCCAAACGCTTGTGAGCTATCTATTGCTACGCTGAAGTAGAAGAAGCGACCACAGCCGATATTGGTTCCAGAACCATCTTTCACAATGTAGGTGCCAGGTGTTCCCAGCGTTACATCTCCAAAATTAGTTGCCTGGCCCCATGTTGTCATAGTTGCACATTTGGTCGCTGCTTGTTGATTTGCCATACTGCGGTAGTTTAGCTGCCAACGTGCGCCAATTGAGTTGTCAACGCCATTGAGAAGCCAGTAGCTCGGAAAAACATCACTATCGGTATCGAACATAATGGAGTATTTTGCGACCTGAGGTTGGGACAGAAGGGTAGTTTGTTGGACGGTATTTGCAGAGCTTGGGTAGGTGACAGTGGCACCGCATCCACCTCCTAGAATGTATAATTTTCCACCATCATAGGCAGCTGCTGCGCCATACCGTGAACCAGTGTAGGCTTGGTTTGTGGTGTACCAGGCTCCAACACCAGTCGGGTTGTTGCCCGTTGCGATGGTAGTGTTTGCGCTAATTGGGGCAACAAGTGTGCTTGGTGTACAGGTAGTTGCCGTGCTTCGCCCACCCACTAGGTAGACATATCCATTTGCTGCGATTGCATCAGCTTGTGAGATTGGTTTTGGCAGGCTAGTAGAGTATGTCCATGACCCGCTATCACCAGTTGATGAGTTAATCTGGGAGTACTGAGTGTCACTGAGGTATATACCGGTACTGTCAACTCCGCCAAAAATATATAGATTATTAGCATAGGCAGCCGCAGCTAGTCCGCTACGTGCCACATTAAAGCTTGTGCTGGTTGTCGACCATGCGCTCGTTATGTTGCCTCCAGAGTTTAGTTGAGGACTGACATAGACTGTATCACACACTCCGCCCGAACAGCCTGTGCTTGTGCCGGCACCGCCGACTGCATAGAGCCTATTGTTCCAAACGGTTGCACCAAAATTACTGCGTGCATTTGGCAATCCATTTGATGCGGTTCCCCAACTACCGATGGTTCCACCACTTGGCGTTGCATAGTACACAGCACTTTGTGCAGTACCTGCAGCATTTTGACCACCAACGTAGTATAGGCTTCCTCCAGCTGCGAGCAGCTTTCCCCACCCAGTAGCTGCCGGTAATGCTGCTTGGTCTGTCCAGGTTCCCACGCCACCGTAGACGTCGAGAGGTGCAGATGAAACAGTAGTAACGGGAGTGCTGCAGTCGGTTGTACCTGTACACCCACCTGCCATGAATAGATAGCCATTAACGACTGCTGCGCTGCCGCCGAGTCGCTGCTGATTAGTGGAGTATAGGTTTGCGGCATTTGCATAACTCGCGGGCGCCCCACTGTCGTTGTTATATACCTGGAACGTTTGTATTGAGTTTGTTTGTCCGCCAGCATTACATGTTGGTGCACTTCCAGCGATACAGCCACCTACAACATAGGCAAATGAGTTTGAAACCGTCAGATTTAGTCCCCATCTTTTATTAATGCTGACAGTCGAGACATGCCATTCGCCAATGCTGCCGTCGCTTACATTTATCTTGGCAAACTCAATATCTGCAAGTACGCCACCACCTCCGGAGCCATCGTAGCCACCTACAACATACAGATAACCGTTGTAGCTAAAGCCTGATCCACGCCGCCTACCAAAATATGTTAGGTTTGAGGATTCTATCCAGCCACCTCCACTCACGGCAACGATATTATTGCTGTTGTCAATTTTTGCATAGCGAGTTGTTTTTAGGTCTGTTGCACCGTTAGCTAGTCCGCCCATCAGGTAGATGTAGTTGGCATAGATTGTACCAGCCATGGCACCGAGTCCGGCCGAACTTGCACCGGTTACTGTGCCAATTTGGAGTTGTCCCGACTCTGTGCAGCCCGAGGGCACTCCGGTGGTGCTTAGGTTGCATTTCACCACCGAGTCGGTGTATCCATTGCTAGCGGCAGGACAGCCGATACCTGTTGCATTTGTGCATCCACCGAGTATGTACAAGTTATTTGGATTGCTTGTAGAGCTAGGATTTGCTCGGGTAAATGAGTACGGGTAGGAAACACTCGTTGCGCCAATCCCTGTGAGGCCGGTAGTAGACCACGAACTTATTGACCCGTTGGTTGGATCCGGAGCGGTATAGTAGATATTGCCAATCATACCAGAGGCAGTAAAACCTCCAACAGAATAGAGGTAGCCATTAGCCACTGCCGAACCAGGCGCTGCAAAGCCGGCCGGTAAAGAGGTAGTGTTGTAGCAGTACGAGTCTACCAATGACCAACTTCCGCAAGAGCTAGGCTTAACAAGTGATCCGTCACTGCTGATGGACGTATAGATGACACCACGGGACACTGAGCTACATCCAGATGTAGTATTTGAGCACCCTCCCCAGATGTATAGGTAGCCGTTCATAATTGCGCTACCAGTCAGTACATTGCCAACATAGGCGACACCGGGCAAGTCACAGGTATCGGGATTTGCACCTGAGCACGGTGCGGTACCACTTGAAACTGAGCTCGCTACGGTGCTAGCTTCCCCGTCACGGTTGATAGTTCCATACTTAATACTCGACAGAGCCGTGGTGCATGCACCAGTAGTGGTATTTTGACTTGAACATCCACCTACCTCATAAAGCCGATTGCGCCAGGCGACGATGCTATGTCCGGTTCTAGTATCGCTTACGCTGGCATTTGTGTTCCATTCATCAAGCGTACCATCTGAATTGATGCTCGCAAGCTGAGTAGAGTCAAGAATGGTAGTGCAGTAGCCACTTCCATTGGTAGCGCTACATCCACCACTCACATATACATATGCGCCCCAAGCGGTAGCAAAGTCACCACCATTTGACATGCGAGCTGTAGATAAGCTAGTGGTTTGCTCCCAGCTATTTAGGGTACCGTCGGAGTTGATCTTGTTGTAGTAGACTCCAGTAAGAGGTGATCCGCCGATACTGCTGGCCCCTCCGATTAAATATAGCCGATCATTGTAGGTAAGGGCACTATACCCATATGCGTTGTAGGGCAGATTCGTAGAACTTGACCAGCTTCCTAGCCTACCATCAGGAGTTAGATCGGCAATTTGCGTGCTATTAACGACAGATGAAACACCTCCGCTACTAGTTATGCCCCCCATCAGGTAAATACGGTTATTGTACGCAACGGCTTTTATGCCACTGCGCGGTGAGCTGAGGTCAGTATCACGGTACCAATAATCCCAGTTCGATTTATTGCTATCACTAGGATGCCAGAGTTGGGGTTCGCCATTTGCGCCAATTTTTGCTACGTAGACAGTTTTACATATGCCATTATCACCGGTGCCGTTGCCAGTGGTGCAGCTTGAATCTTCACCACCTATAGCATAAAGAAACCCATTGTACGCAACAAGCGAAAACTTTCCTCTAGGCGAGGGTAGCTTATATTGTGAAGATGTACACCAGCCGCTACAGGCACCGCTACCAGGGTTGGCGCTTTCAATTGTGCCATCAGAGGTATTCAAATGTGCCCATGATACTGTGTCAGTTACGCCAGTGTCACTTGCATACGTAATGATCACAATACCGTTGGTACCAGCAGTACCTGCTGTACGAGAGGCTCCACCAGTACCTGCGTTACCAGCTCCTGCACGATCTGCGTCGGAATCGTTGCCAGGAGTTGTACCAGTACCAGCGCTCGTGCTTGCTCCGGTTCCAGTGGTATAGCTTGAGCCTCCACCACCTCCACCACCTCCGCGGCTTGAGGTACCGTTGTCTGAACCACCACCTCCACCAGCGTAGCCTCCACCACCTCCACCACCACCAGCGTAGTAGGTATTGACATCACGGGAACCACCCGAGCCACCACCGCTTATACCGCCGTTGCTTGCACTACCATCAGCACCCGCGGCCTTTCGACCGTCGGCACCAGCTCCACCGGTAAGAGATGATCCGGCTGTTCCGATGTTTGCGCCTGGAGTATTGCTGGTTCCACCAGTTGCACCCGTGGCACCGTTACCGTAGCCACCACCAGTTGATGCACCTTGAGTACCATTTTGACCATTAGTGCCACCACCGGCTCCACCTGCTCCACCGGTATACCCACCTGTGCGTCCACCACCGGCTCCACCTGCTCCACCAGCTGCAATCAAAAGAGACGTAGTGCTGCGGGCAATACGCGAGTAGCCACCACCTCCACCACCAACGCCCGAGCTGTTTGTGCCGCTACCACCACCTGCACCACCAGCTCCACCAACATATACATTCAGAGTTTCACCAGGGGTAACACTTAGGTTTGTCGTTGCATAACCGCCAGCTCCACCAGATCCACCGGAAGCTGCGCCACCGCCACCGCCACCGCCTCCACCAGCTCCCCACGCTTTGACGGTGATAGTCGTAATGCCTGTCGGTACAACAAACGTGCTAGTGCCGGCTGTCGTAAAGGTAGCAATGCCTCCGTCAGGGTGAACGCCACCAACAGAGTAGACGTAGCCACCAGCTGTGGCAACACCTTGTTTCCACTTGGTTGTGTCAAGCGCAAGCGTACTTGTCCAGCTATCAAAACGTGCGCCAGTAGTGGCGCCTTTCTTAATTACCTTGTTGTCGACGTCAAAGTCGATATTCGTTTCGTTGTTACCATTCATAAATTGCTGGGCAGTTACAACATAGATACTGGGGTCAATAGAAAGAGGATAGTTTGCTTTTGCAAGACCACTTGTAACAACACTCAGCGTGGTTCCGTGTAGTTGGAAGCGCGATTTTATGGGCGTTTTGCTAGGGCGAGCTTCGACAATGACAGGGCGGGGAATTGAAAACAGAAGGTAATCTTTTTTGGCATTTGCACGCGCTTTTTCCAATAGGGCTGTATCACTTTCACTCGACGCAGTTATATTGTTCATTAATAAACTATTGCCATACACACCAATACTGCCATCTTTTTCGGCACGAGCTTCTGTGCCAGAGGGAAGTTTTAGCTGGTAGTCAAATGTTTGCGTGTCACCACCCGATGCATTGTCAAGGATGATGTCTTCTTTTAGCCCAGTGCTTTGGGCAGTATATACCAGCCAGCCATTATGATCTCGAAAGGGATACACGATACGAGTATCTTCGGTTTTTTTGCCATCTGCTAAGGCAAAGCTAGGGCGCACACCGAGTTCAACCCCGCGTGCTTCATCTGATATTGTGACTCCGCGGCCAGCCTTGGCAGCTAGGGTTGCCTTGATAAGTGATCCGCTTGTTTGTCGAGATGTGTCGCTGTCCGAGGTGCCACTTTTAAAGGAGTATATACCTTTCGATTTGTCAAAGCTGATGCTTTTTTCTAACGCAGGATTGTTGCGCGGTAAGAGTATAGATGCAGACCGAACGACGTAATTATGGGGCCCAAAAAAGCGATAGAGGTGGTATCCTAGGGCAGCTATAATCGCTACAGCTAGTATGGCAATTATGGCCTTGGTTGCCCGTTCTTTTGATGGAAGTGGTATTACGAAATATCGTTTGCCACTTTTTGTACGTTTAACCCATTGGCTAAAAAGCGACGCCACGAAAGTAGATGGCACTCGCAGCATATGGCGTGCGTTGCTCTTGGTGCGTATTTTTGACGTCTTTATTTTCATAGCCTCCAAAGCTACTCCGGTAGCTATCTGTTATTTTAGCATAAACAGCATGGCTTCGTAATGGCTATTTGTTACTAAATGCGAAGTTTAGGTTGCCTACATAGGCATTGGCGTTTTGACTTGCCATCACAGTAATCTTGAAGACAATGCTACTACTTGCGGTAAAGCTACAGGTACTTGGATCAGCGGACCCGGTTGCAGTGGCTGTTTGCCACGATGCTTGCACGCCAGTAGATACGGAGATTGATCCACCACAAGGCGCTAGACCACTTCCGTCGTTGCGGTACACTTGGTAAGTAACAGAGGAGTTTGTGCTGTCAGTACGTCCCATTAGTGAGGTTTGACCAGAATTGAAGCTCTTGAAGGTGCTTGGAAGTTGGTAGGTGACATAGACACTGTAGTACTGCGAAGTAGCTTGCGGAGAAGTCCATTTGTAGAAGTTGTAGGTTTCGTTTGATCCACAAATTGTTGGCTGACTGCTGCTGCCATCATTAATATCAAGGTAGTCAGAGCATAGATCACTTGTCATGGTACCAATGCCTGTGCCGTGCAGTACGGCGTTGGTGTATTCTGGGCTAATCGTGATGATGTTGTCTGGGCTCGAACCGCATGCACCCCAGCCATCTGCTTCGTAACATTGTAACTTTCCAAGGGTTGTATCGTAGTACATACTGCCGAGTAGTGCATCGTTGTTGGCTGCAATTGGTGCACTGGCACCCTTGTCGAGCGTAAATAGGGTAGTTGGGCCGCCATTAACACCACCACCAATTTGTACGTTTGGCGTAGAGTTTGAGGCAAGTGTGATTGCAAAGGTATCAACCAGGAATGTACGAGCGGATGACGCGGCAGCGGTAAAGTAGACATAGGGGTCTGAAGCAGCGGTTCCGCTTGTTGTGAAATAGCAGGTTATCTGTACCCAGCTATTTCCGACGCTTTGTGTATTGTAGTCGACGCAATCGGTAAAGCTTGTACCACCATCACGAGAATAGCGGACGGTAAAATCATCAAACGCGCTACCAGAGGTTTGTTTCGCGTACGCCGATACTCGGTAAAGTGTACTAGTAAGTGGGTTAATAGATAGCTTATTTCGGACGCCGCGATAGGTGCCGCCAGCCGTGATGACTGCTTGGGCACTGTCGCTTGCCTCTTGACCATCGCTGGTATTGCGTGTCACGGTGGAGCCGGTGCCAGTACTTGTCCAGTTGGTTGCAAAGTTTGTATTGTCATTTACAGTTCCATCGGTTGCGTAGTTGTAGTCGGCGGCGATAGTAACAGACAAGTTGTCGACGTAAAAAGTACGTGCGGTTGCAGCTGTTTGACGAATCAGTACGGCGTTGCTGGCGGTGATGCCGCTACTTGGAGCAGTGAAGGCGCAGTTTACTTTCGTCCATACACTCGTAACACTTTTGGCTGTGTTGGTACATGCAACGCTAGCAGCAGTTCCGTCTATCGAGTAGTACACGTTCATGTCGGTGAAGTTGCCGCTGGAAATTCGGGTTGTAAAGCTAATGTTGTAGTGCATATTTGCGGTAAGAGCGCTTGAAAGCTGGTTCTTGACACCCGTGTTTGCAACGGCTGTAGTGGTAGCAGAGACCGAGCCTTGACCTGTCGCAATGTAGTTGCCAGCTGTAGTGTAGCGACTGATCGTGGTGCCAGTAAGGGCTGACCAGGTACTTGCAGGGTAGGTGTTGTCTGCAACCCCGCCAGAGCCACCGCCAACTTCGGCACCAGCATCTGATGCATATTCAGTCACATTGCTATTTACTTGGAATAAGCCTGCTGCACTTGAAGTTTGCACGCTAAGCAAGGTTCCGTTGACAGGGCTAACAGTGCTATCACGAATGGTAAGCCCATTAGTATTTGAGGTACTGCTGACTACCAACTCGGCTCCACCTGCCGATTGCAAGGTGTTATCGTAGGCTGATTGTAGGGTTGTTGAGCTTGAGGCACCAGCTGCAGTCCAGTCGGCACCATTCCAGATCATTGTTGCGGTAGTATTCTGGCGCATAGCGATAGTGTTACCTGTGCCGCCACCATTGACCGAAAGGGTAAAGTCCTGTGAGCCATTTGCCGCCGTAATATATACGACACGACCAGCTGTACTTACTGATGGATCGGGCATAGTCACTGTTTTACCAGTGGCGTTGAACCCTACAATAATAGCTCCTGAGCCGTTAATAGAGGTAGCAGCGATCGTACAGCTATTTGCTACGAGTGAGCCGCCAGTGTAGCAGTTGGCATCGTTTGCAGTTGTTGAGAAGGTAGGGGTATTGATAACAACGAGGCCAGTTGAAGTGCTCGTGCCAGTTGGTGCACCACCTGAAAGGTAGAGGTTGCCACCGGCTGCATTCGTCGCACCACCAGTACCACCCTGTACGGTTACAGTACCACCAGCACCACTACCATTACCGGTAGCTCCTTGCATAGTAAGGCCGCTTCCCTGAGTATTACTAGTAGTCTGAGCAACTGCCTGGAGTGTTGTGGCGCTAGTCGCGACACCAAGGTTTATGGTGCTTGATGATGCGTTAATCGCACTACCTGTTATGCCGACAGTCCCAGTATTGTTACCAATGTTTGTGTTTGCAGTACCGCTGGTATTTATATTGGTGGTGCCTGTAATATTGGTAGTACCATTTGTAACGGTAAAGTTTTTGCCACTCGCTACAGTTGTGTCGCCGTTCAAGCTCACAGCGCCTGTACCAGTTTTGAAGGTACCGCTACTCGCAGATTGATCAAAGCTACCAGTTCCAGCTGCAAAGGTTATATTTTTGTTGGCAGCTACTGAAACATCACTGTTGAGGTTGATGGTGCCGGCAGGAGAAATGTTCACATTGCCACTTGTAGTGGTTTGCAATGTGAGGTCGCCAGCTGTTGTGTTGAGGGCGCTATTTATGTTTGTACTTCCTAGGTTAGAGAGGGTAGTATTGGCATAGCCACCACTAGTCGCCGCAGTACTCACTACACGCCACAAGCTATTGGTACTGTCATAGACTAGTTGAATTGACGCACCGGTTGGTAGGCTAATATCGCCACCAGTTCCAGTAATAATTTTTGAACCCGTTGCGCTGACATTGTTGTTTGCCAGGGTAACGCTCAGTCCATTGATATTTGTCAGTGTTAGGAATTGGCCGTCGCGCCCTACGGTAATACCCTGAATAACCTGGGCAGCACCGGAAGTGTTAAGCAAGTAGTATGATGCTGTTGCCAGGGCAGCGTTCGTAGAAGTGCCAGGGGTTGTGAATGCAGAGCCAGCTTTTGTAGCAAATGATGCACTGCTGGCAATGTCGGTATTGCCGTTCAAGCTGACAGTACCAGTACCAGTGGCAAACGTACCTGAGCCATTTTGCATAAAGTTACCGCTGGCCATTGTAATACCAGTTGTACCAGTAATGGCACCGGCTGTACTAAGGTTGAAGGTGTTGCTGCTCAGCTGCAACGTACCCGTTCCGTTGCCTATACTTGTGGCGGCCGTACCCGATGTATTGATATTTGTGGTACCCGATATGGTTACGGTGCTACCAGTAAGCCCCAAGGTTCCGGTGGCGTTTCCGATACTGCTATTTGCTGTTCCAGACGTGTTGATGTTTGTGGTACCTGTCAGGCTGGTAGTGCCACTGGTCACAGTCAAGTTTTTGCCGCTGGCAACAGACACATCGCTGTTTAAGTTTATGGTGCCAGCAGGGGCAAGGTTGATATTGCCACTCGTGGTGGTTTGCAATGTTAAGTCTGCTCCGGTTGAATTAAGAGCGGCATTTATATTCGTACTACCAAGGTTAGAAAGGCTGGTATTTGCGTAGCCACCACTGGTAGCAACCGATCCGTTTACTCGCCAGAAACTCGTTGCGGCCGAGCCAGACCAATCGTACACTAATTCAACACTTGCCCCAGCTGGTAGGGTAAGGTCGCTACCGGTACCAGTGATGATTTGATTGCCTGCGCTTGAGCTACCTGAATTGTTGGACAGGATTGCTGCCTGTGAAGCACTGTTTACAAGTGTGAGGCGGCGTCCATCGCTCGCGGCAGTTCCGGCAGAAATTCCAGTGATTGTTTGTGCGCTCGCGCCAGTCAGGCGAATCAACGCGCCGCTTAGGGCAACGTTATTTGTGCTGCCTACTGTGCTATAGTCTGTTCCCTTTGCGGTGCTAAAGTTTTTACCACTCGCGACTGTAGTGTCGCCATTTAGACTCACTGCACCCGTACCAGTTTTCAAAGTGCCAGAGCTTGCCGATTGATCAAAGTTGCCGCTACCTGCTGCGAATGTCAAGTTTTTGTTGGCTGCGAGCAGAGTATCAGTTCCGAGGGTGATAGTACTCGTGTTACTGGTGCCAATGGAAATTGTCCCATCGGCACCAGTACCAGTCTTTGCGCCAGCATTGATGACAACATTGCCACCAGTGCCATTAGTGCCGCCGGCAGCGCCACCTTGTAGTACCAGGTCTCCACCTGCACTACCTGTGCCACTGCCGCCGGCTCCTGCGCCTACGGTGAGGTCATTCCCGCCCGTGCCGGCTCCTGCCGTTGCTACCGAAATTGTGTGGTCTGAATTAGAGCCGAGCGCTATATCACCGCTGTTTGAAACGGTAAATACGTCGGTACCGGATGATTGTAGCTGCATGAAATTACCTCCTCCGGTCTTGTTGAGGTATACGCTAGTTGTATTGGACGATGCATCTGTTTGAACACCTTGTGCGAGCTGAATGAACTGAGTACTGGTGAGTCCACCAAGCTTGCCAGAGTTGAGGGCATACGGGCTAGAGGACATGCGCTTCATTGGTACCATTTCTCCGTCACCACCACAGTCGGCGTTAAACGAAGTGGTAATTGTACAACTAGAGGTGTTACCAATATTGACACTAAGCCACAGCGTGTCTTGGTTCCAGTCGATGCTACTACCAAATGCAGTGACAGAGCCAAGTTCTACCGACAAGTAGCCGTTGCGAATTGAAATACCGTTGCTGCCACTATTGAGCCAGTTTTCGGTCCATTTCAAGGTACCACCAGGGTTGCCGGCTGCGGTGCCAGCGCCATCTTGGTAGATTTTGAACTGAAGGTTATAGTTGCCATCTGGTACAATCGCGCCTTGCGAATTGTAGAGGCGGCCTTGGAAATTCAAATGATCGTTAATACCCGCGACAGCAGAAACAGGGTGGTTCAAAGCGAATACACCCATACTGATTATGCCAACGATTACGGCGACGCCTATAAATAGACGAGATATCCTACCACCAAGGTACACGGTTTGTTAACTCTTTTTTATATTATTTTGTTTGTTTGATAAAGCTGTTTTTGTCTCAATAGTTTTATCTATTCCAGCATAACCGATTTGCAATAATTGTGCAAGAAAAATTGTAGTAATAATAACATCTATATATTGTTAGAATGTTCGCTGGGATGAAACCAGGAATCCGCGGTCGGCCAAGATGCGTTTTTCGCGGCGTTCACCAAACCAGAAACTGGTTACAATAGCTACCATAATAGTGTACAGAGGCCAAAGTGTGAGTAGCTTTGCGATAGTAGCTGATAGGCCAGTTGCCTTGGTATTTGAAGCATCTGAGTTTGCACCGGCAACTTCAGCTTTGCCATTTACAACTACTGCAACCGTCAGGAAGGCGACACGTGCTCCGGCATCTGTTGTTTGGATGGTTACCTGGTAGGTACCAGGCTTTGAGTAGGTATGTGAGGCACTGAAACCAAGATTATTTTTTCTAGGGTACAGCGTATTTTTAGAATCACCCCACTCCATACTGACAGCATAGGGTGCAGAACCGCCCAGGATCTGTACCGGCATCGTCATTTCCTGGCCTGGGAAGGAGCCACGGAATACCGCATCGGTATTTAGTAAAAGCTGGGTGTCCGAGAAATTGAGTGACGCGAGGCCATCAGATTGAGCCGCAGACGCATCGTAGTAGGCAGTAACCTTATTTGAGTCAGGCCCAGCTTGATTCAGGGCATCATATACCCTAGCAAACAATACGTTTTTACCGAACAATAGATCAACTTGCACAGTATAGGTACCATTATCATCACAGGGGACGGCGCCACCAAAGATGTTGTTTTTGAATATTTCTACAAGGGTAGTTTTTGTGCAGGTACCACTAACTTCAACTGGTGAGGTTGCAAAATGCTGATTGTTTGAAGGTTTTGTTATGGTAGCTGCTACTGTTGGAGGTTTAGCAGGCATTCGCCCAG
This sequence comes from Candidatus Saccharimonadota bacterium, assembly GCA_018060465.1. Classification (GTDB taxonomy): domain Bacteria; phylum Patescibacteriota; class Saccharimonadia; order Saccharimonadales; family Saccharimonadaceae; genus UBA1020. The sequence goes on from JAGOVX010000002.1 coordinate 27,478, forward strand.
ATATAGCGACAGAGCCAGCCTCTGGTCCCACATACGGCGTGGCAGCATAGGCGGTATAGGCCGTCAGGATAAACCCTACCAGAACGAGTAGTACACCAAGCGGGGCATATGAAGTATGCTCATGCGACCTGAGTTGGCCCGTATGGTGGTGATGACTGAGTTTTAGCCACGCTATCATAAGCAGTATTATAGCACGGATGAACAGTGGTGGTTTAGCGTCGTCGACGAGCTTGGCTAATAATGCGTTTCTTGAATCGTAGAACCCACACTCGTAGTCCGATAATGGCGGCGACTACAACAGCAGTGACAAGTAGAATGAGCTTCAAAGGAATCACCCAAAAGCTGATTGTCTTTTCAAATGACTGGTACTTGCTACCGTATACCGTGTGGAGCTTTGCAGTGTAGTAGCCAAACAGCATGCGGTCTCCAATAACGGTCTTGTCGAGTACGGCAGTGTATTTACGGACACTTCCAGGAAGGACGATGCTTTTTTCGAGGTTCATGCTGACATTAGCAACTTGGTGGCCGAACATGTCATTGATGGCGATTTGTCCAACAGGCTGTTCGTGTACGTTACCATCGTTTTTTATGCGTGCGCTAAAGCCAACAGGCGTTGATTCGAACATACCTTTTTTCTTGTCGCCTTCAGATGTGTAGAAATCTGCGATGCTTAGGCTTTCTTTGGCGTTGCCATTGACTCGCAAGAATACGAGTGCTCCTAGGCTGGCTGAAAGTGATACCGCCTGCCCCTGTGGACTGGCTGAGTTACCAGTAAATCGGACAACAGCATAGTAGCTTCCTGGAGATGCACTGGCGGGTACTGCAATTTCTAGGGGTAGGTTTACCACTTGCTTTGAATCGAGTGTTATTTGGGGAATTGGCTGGATCCATGATTTTAGCGAGTAGGGACTTGTTTGGTCCTTTTTTAGCAAAATTTTCGGTGTACCATCTTCTCCATTGGCAACGAAATCATTGATTTCATTCGTCACAACCAGTTTTACTGACGAGACGTCACGCAACATGAGCTTAGTTTTGATAGTTGCTCCTGGATCTGCGGAGAGACTAAGGACTGGAGGTGCGATTTCTAGCGCCTGTCCAGTTCCCCTGCTAGCTACTGCAAAGGCTGGCGAAGCAAGCCCTAGTAGCAATGAAAGGCTGATTAACGTTGATAGGATAATGTGTTTTGTTGTGTTTCTCATACGATTAATAGGTAGGTGTACAGATGTACGTTAAAGTTGATGTATAATCTCCGACCGCCTGAGATCCAGGCACGTTCACAATATAGCTTACAGTATATATCTGCGCATTGGTAGGCCCACTGGAGCCTCCATTGGCCGCATTGGCAACTGTTTCACCAGATGTAAACTTGTACTTATCCACAGTTGCATAATCACCAACGGCTTGGCCCTTTATAGTGGTTCCGTTGGCGCTAGGCGCAACCTCTGTACCAACGCTAGGCGTGGCATTGGCTCGTAAATTTATGCCAAATTGACCAGTCCCTTGATTGCTGGTAACTCCACCGGGTGTAATGATGGCAGTAATGGTGTGTGCGCCAGAAGTAAGAGTTGCCCCATTTACCGTAATAGCGTATCCACTCTCTGCATTCGTACTGGCGGCCATTTGACTCGTTGCAGTAGCGGTGTCAGTTGATGAGAATAGCTTGTTAAACACAATGTTATTTGCAGGTGTTGCTGTAGAGCAGTCTGGTACGCCAGAGCTTGTACTTATTGTTTCACCTGTACAAAAAATCAACGACTCGGGCATAGTACCTGTAATAACGATAGGATCAGCGGTGCTGGCAGCCACCGTGCCGGTGTCTTTTGCGCCAGAGCTCGCATTGGTAGATCCATCATAGGTCACAACTCGTACAAAAAAGGTTTCGTTGGCAGCAGTAGGATTATGAATTCCATCTATTCGTACGATCACTATGTCGCCAGCAGTAGCGTTCGCGAGGGTACGAGTAATATAGAACGAGTTTCCACTGGGGCTTGATTGCATCGTAAAGCCTTGTACGTCACCACTCGAGTTATCACCAACCGTCGCACCGCTTACGCTCACACCAGTCGGTGCGGTGCAGGCTCCAGTTGCTGTAGTGCAGTAGGTAAACTTTATTGACCCCAGCCCGCCAGAGCTATTGTGCGCCGAAGCGAGTGTAAACGTAAATAAGTTGTTTGCTGTCACATTTGGGTCGGCTCCGCCGTTCCCGCCTGTGCCTTGTAGCTTCAGGCTGCGTTCGTCGAGCTGTCCGGCATGGGTAAACGATACCTGAGGGCCAGCAACTACCCATACAGCAAAAAATATCAACAAAAATAGCAGTTTGCTCACACGTCTCATGGGCATATCGTAGCATAAGCAGCATAAGGGGTCAATTTGTTATCTTATAAAAAACTTGCGACCAATTTGGCCGCAAGTTTTTTTGTTGACTGCGCTACTAGAGAACCTAGAATGTTGGAGTACAAATGTAGGTAAGAGTAGTGCTGTAGTCACCAGCTGGCAAACTACCAGGTACGTTAGCTATGTAGCTAGCGGTGTAGATTTGCGCGTCGGTGCCGTTTGGCGAACTTGCAACTGTGTTGCCTGTTTGGAAGGCAAAATTGTCAGCGGTGTTGTAGTTCGATGCAGGAGCACCGTAGTAAGCAATACCGTTTGCAACTGGGTCGGCTGCGGCGCTAATGCCAGGGAAGCCAGGTGCAGCTGTAGCTGTGTTTGCTACTACGTTCATACCGAATTGTGATATACCCTTCTTTGAAGTGTCTTGGGTACCACCGATACCAGTAATCGTGTGGATTCCTGAAGTTAGGGTTGCGCCGTTTACAGTAATAACATAGCCTGTTCCAGCGTTGGTACTGGCTGCCATCTGAGAGAAGGCAACAGCAGTGTCAGTAGGTGAGAAAAGCTGGTCGAAGGTAATGTTGCTTGCTGAAGTCGCTGTTGAACAGTCTGGCACGCCAGATGTTTTACTTACGGCTGCACCAGTACAGAACACAAGTGACTCGGGCATAGTTCCGGTGATAACCACTGGGTCAGCTGTGCTTGCAGCTACAGTACCAGCATCTATCGCACTACCTGTTGTGTCAGTTGACGCATAGGTAGAAATACGCACGAAGAAGGTTTGGTTCTTTGTCGTAGGGTTTACAACGCTATCAAGACGGTAGCTTACTGTCGTGCCAGCAGTAATTGAGGCTGCTGTACGAGTAAGGTATGGCGAACCATCCGTTGATTTGTTTAATGAAAACCCAGTTGCACCAGTTTGTGAACCAAGCGCAACGCTACCACCATCGGTGTGGAGGCCAGTAGGCGTGGTACATGTACCAGTTCCTGCTGTTGTACAATACTGGAGCTTGATTGACCCAACGCTTGGATCACCTACGGCAGGCAAGGTAAACTGGAACAAGTGGTTTACTGTACCGCCTGGTTTTGAGCCGCCGTCGCTTGCGCCCGCTTGCAATGTAAGGCTACGCGCAGTGATTTGCGTCGCCATAACAGACGATGGTGCAAGGGTCTGAAGCACAAGCCCAGCCGTCAAGCCACCAAAGGCAAGAAACTTAAATAATGATTTTTGTGGTGTTTTCATTCGCTTTTCTCTTTATTTTTGTTTTAATTGATATTTCTGCATCAAATTTACCATAGGCGTTTTGCTGTGTCAACATTTTTTTGCACTTACTTATCCACAGTTTTGAAAAACTAGTAAGTACCGGTCACAATAATCGACTGCTCGCTGCTGTACTGACCGCCTGGCGTCAAGCCTCTCACATTTACCAAATAGCTAAGCGTATAGATAGTTTTTCCAGAGCTTTTTGGCGCGAGCGCGATAGTTTCACCACTGACATATCGATATTGGTTTGGGGTATTGTAATTTACAGCGGCCTCACCGTAGCCAGATACGCCATTGTCTGGATTGGCGCCAAATGAAACTGGGCTTGTGTTCGCTACTACATTTACACCAAATTGTTCAATGCCTGAAACCGACCCACTAGTGGAGGCAAGTGCAGTGATAGCGTGCCCACCATTTGTCGGAGCATCGCCGGCCAACTGCGCGACGTAGCCATAGCTTGTGTAATTGGTTACCTCGAAGGTAGCAGTGGCGGTTGCGGGTACCGAGCTGCTAAAATTGCCAAAATCTGCCGTTGCATCAGTAACCGCCACCATGAGAACTGGGTCGGCCTCGGTACGTGAACCGGCTTCGGTTTGATAATTGGTTGAGGCAGCATGCCCGACGGATAGGTCGCCTACACCGCTTGTTGACTGATAGTTTGTGGAGTTGGCATTTATTAGCCCGCCAGTGCTTATAGAGGTTTCATCGAAACGGTAATTGCTAGATTCTGGCTGCTGTACTGCAAATACAGCTGCTGTCGTAAGCACGCTTGCACCTACTATCAGTAGCAATGCCATCCATCTCACATGTTTGATAGCCATAATCTTTATTGTTGATGAAATGAGCAGTTTTTGCAAGTTGCTGGCAAATAGAATAAGCGGTATAATACCCCTAAGGAATGGTGGTAAAGAAAAACATATGAGTGATGATCCAAACCAGGCTATGCCGCCTCAGCCAGAGGAGCTGCAGGCAAAAGCAGAGTCGGTAGAGACATCGGCAGACGCTCCAGATGCGAGTGCTGATTCGGTGGCGCCAAAAGTTCCGCCACGTCCTCGGGTTGCAACCTATCGACCGAATCATCGCGCAACATTTATTGGCATCGGTATAGTTGTGTTAATTTTAGGTATCAACGCCGTCGCTATTAATTTTTTGATGAATAGTCAAAATGAGCCTGACAAAGCAACAAATCGTAAAGACGTAACGTTGAGTACTAAAACGCTCGACTCGCTGGGAGTAAGTCGAAACCCAGTTGGATTGCAGGGTACTCAGCTGACGATTGGGCCAGATACACAGTTCAACGGCAAGCTTGATGTGGGAGGCGATGTGACAGTTCTGGGCAGCCTAAAGCTTAAAAAGGCATTCTCGGCGCCTGAAGGAAGCTTCGCGACGCTAAAGGCGGGCAAGGTAGCTTTTAGCTCGGTCAATATCAATGGTGATGCCAGTGTATCGAACTTGATTGCACGAAAGAACGTAACGATCGCAGGTACCACTCGTTTGCAGGGGCCGGTTACTATTACCCAACTCACGAGCATTGCGAATAGTATGAATGTCTCAGGCAATCTGGCGGTAGGAGGAGTCTTATCGGTTCGTGGATTCCAGGCAAATAGCCTTACGTCTACAAGTACCATTACAATCGGCGGCCATATTATTACTCGCGGTGCCAGGCCTGATTTTTCACCAGGCACGGCACTTGGCTACGCGGGAACAGCTTCATTGTCTGGTAATGATGCCGCAGGAACTATTACGATTAGCGTAGGCTCTGGTGGAGGAGCTGGCAACGGGCTACTGGGGAGTGTGACATTTGCATCGGCCTATCCTTCAACCCCACATGTGTTAGTATCGCCCTTTAATAAAAGTCCAGGTGATTTTTATGTAGTACGTAGCACCACGGGCTTCTCGGTGTATACATCCAGTACGCTATCGTATGGCTCATATGGGTTCGACTATTTTGTGACACAGTAGCTACATATTGGCAAACAAGTATACTTCATCGCTGCGTACGGTCACGATGCCACTCGAAACGGTAAAGACAACAGGTTCTTTGTCGGTCTCTATATATACTTCGCAGGGTACGAGCATAGAGAACAAATCAGCGTGTCCAGGCAATATGTCGAATTTTCCTACCGCATTGGCAGCAGATAATGAAAGTGCAGGCCCGTCGTAGTACAGCTTAAAGGGTGCACGAGCAACGACGTTCAAATACTTCGGTGTGTGAGCTTTCACGATGCGTTCTCTGGTGCTGGATCAGTTGTAGGTGTATCAGCGGCGGCAGCTGCGTCGGCGGCCGGTGGGGCAGCTGTCTTTGCTTGATCTTCAGCTGGTGTGTCTGTGCCGTTTAGGATGGCCTCAATACCGTCTAGAGTTTGTTCCAAAGTAAAGTATTCACCAGGTTTACCAGAGAACTTTTCGGCCACAGCAAAGTCTTGGCTAAAGAATTGAATTAACTTTTTTGCATTTTGATAGTCGGTTTTATCAGCAGCACTTAGTTCGTTCTCGCCCACGATAGCAATAATATTTTTCAAGCTATCGTATTTTTGCATAATTGCCTGCACTTTTTCAGCAAGACGATAGTGACGCTCGCCGACAATTTGTGGAGTCAATAGGGAACTGGTTGTTTTTAGCAAGTTTACAGCGGGGCGAATGCCTTGTTCGGCAATCGAACGATCAAGCACCAGCACGCTATCGAGCTGCTGCGAAATCGCCTGCACAGCAGGGTCGGAAAGGTCGTCGGCCGGTACGTAGATTGCCTGCACACTCGTAATAGTACCTCGCTCGGTACTTGCCAGACGGTCCTGCAAACGTCGCAAATCTGAAAACACCATGGGGCTATAGCCACCTTCAGACGGAATCAACCCGAGGTTTGTTGAAAGCTCTGTCATGGCCTGAATATGTCGATAAATATTATCTACAAAGAATAGAATGTCGCGGCCTTCTTCATCACGAAAGTATTCAGCGGCCGTTGCGGCTGCTGGGCCAACCATCGAACGAATTGCTGGAGTAGCGTCCATCTGGCCAAAAAACATGACAGTATTTTTTAGGACATCGGTGTCGCGTAAGGTTTCATACAGCTCGTTACCTTCACGAATACGTTCACCCACGCCGCAGTAAATAGAAAGTGACTTGTTGTCTTTACCCTGGGTAACGTTGTGAATCATCTCCATAGTGAGCACCGTTTTACCTACACCGGCACCACCAATTACACCAATCTTGCGACCTTTTACAAATGGAGTCAAGAAATCAATCACTTTCAGGCCGGTTTCCAGCAGCTCAAGCTTTTTACTACTACGATAGCTTTTTGTGCCGGTTGGTACAGAGATTGGTCGACGATTTTCATACACGCCAGGGCCTTTATCAAGTGGTTCGCCAAGGGCATTGAATACACGTCCCATAGTAGCCGGGCCTACGGGCACGGTCACTTTTTCATGAGTACGCAGGGCACGCTGACCACAGGCGACATTTGAATCATTATTCAGGTTCAAGCAAATTGCCTTGCTGCCGCGAAAGAAATTTACTTCTAAAAAGAGTTCCGGGTGACCTTCGATCGCGAGTAGCTCTTTCATGTCTGGGTGTTCACCAACTATCAGCACCTCTACTGTGAGGCCTTTAATACCAGCTACGGTTCCGACAAACTCTCCGGGTGCTTTAGCCATCGGCGGTTGTACGGGAGCGGCAGAGGGTTGCTCGGCGACACTCACTGGGGGTGTCGGCGGGGGTGTTTGGATTGGCTGGTTTGTAGTGGCTGGGTCCATATTATGCTCCTGCGGCCGCTTCTCGGCGTTTTTTCTTTATACTTACCAACACTTCACGCAGACGTCTGTCTGACTCGGAGCGCTTTGCTCGGTGGTACTCGAGTTTGTATTCTCCTAAAAGTTCACTGGCACGATCTTCTGCCATTGTCATAGCGTTAAAGCGACTGGCCGCTTGGGCAAGGGCAGACTGCAAAATTGTCTGGCTGAGTGCAATACGCATCATAGTTTCTTCCATCTCATCGGCGATAAATTCGAGGGAGGGTTCAAAGATAGTATCATAATCTGTCATGGTATCTTCCTCGTACTCTTGGCCCATTTCTTGAATATGTGAAACGAGGTCGATTGATTTGACGATTTGCGAGCCTAGGGAGACGTATTCTTCAAAATAGACAATAATTCGTTCGTAAGGTAGAACGGCTTCGATAACCGGACCAACATCAATGAAATCATCAGACTCGGGTAGTTTGAAAAATCGAGTATAGCTCAGTCCACGCTGGGTCAATTGACTCGCACCGTGACTACCAAGCACGATGATATCGGTTTTTGTTAAGTCATTATCATTGCGCATCGTTTCGATTACACGCGCATCTAGGTCGCCACTAAGTCCCGCCTCGGCAGATATAAGAATAATAGCATTGCGGCCATTTTTATTTTCACTATCACGGCTTACGAGTCGTTTCATCGGGTCAATACGTAGGGAAGTATAGCGTTGCCACAAAAGGCCAAAAAATTCTTGCGAAACAAGCACCTTGGTTTTCATCTTTGCCACTTGGGTACTGGCAAGACTCTCAAACACGTTCGTAAGATCTTTCAATGTTCCGATGTCATTTGAGTCTTTCTCGATAAGACTGGCTCTACGCATGGTCGGCCTCTTTTTTCTTATCTTTTTTATTTTTCTTGTTCTTGTTCTTTTCGTCGACTGCTTCAGCTGGAACTTCAACTGGTTTTGGCTTTTCAACTACTACCTCGGCGCCAAACGCTTGCAGTAATTCTGCTTCGATGCGGTCAAAATCTTCCTCACTTTGCGCTTCTGCTGCGCGTTGTTTGACTGCGGTGCGCAAGGCTGCAACATCAATCGGGCGATCATCCTGACTGAGCATAATGGTTTCGAGCATCAGTTGTTGTTCGATGAGTGAAAATAGTTCTTCAGGCGGCTGCTGCAACGCCATATATAAATGCTTTCCACGAGCTAGGTCTAGCCTGGCATCTCGCGATAGCTGCGAACTAAAGTGCGAGAACTCCTCTGCCTGGTGATACCGAGCAAGTGACTTAAAAAGTGCGGTAGATAGCTGTTTCTGACGAGTTGTTTGGGCTTGTCCACCCACGCGGGACACAGATAGACCGGCGTTGACAGCTGGACGTACACCCTTACGAAAGAAACCTAGATCAAAAATAATTTGCCCATCGGTGATAGACATAATATTGGTGGGGAGGTAGGCGGTAATATCGTCATTTGGAGTTAGCACAACGGGCAGGCTCGTGAGAGTCTTTCCATTAGTAAGCAACTTGCCGGCACGTTCTAGAAGGCTGGAGTGGGTGTAGAAAATATCGCCAGGATAGCTATCTCGCCCTGGGTCAACTTCCTGTAAAAGGGAAAGTTGTCGATACGCTTCGGCATGGCCGCTTAGGTCGTCATAGATAATAATAACGTCTCGATTTTCGTTGTACCACAATTCCTCAGCCATAGCACAGGCCGCATAGGGGGCAAGGTAGCTTTGGGTTAAGGAATCGAAAATATCAGCTTGAACGATGATGGTATTTTTGATGGCGCCTGAATCATTTAATTCAGCGATAAGGTGCTCGACATCTACTTTTCGCTTGCCTATTAGCACGTACACTACCAAGCGATCGGTGCCTTGTTGGTTGGCGCTTAACTGACTTAAAAAAGTACTTTTACCAGACTTGCTATCACCGAGGATGGCAATACGCTGCCCGAGTACGATCGGGAAAAAGCTATCGACAGCAGTGACGCCACTTGCTAATTGCTGGTCGAGCATCTTGCGATCCATAATACCGGGTGCGGGGGTAAAAATACCAGAAAATTTAGCTGCTTTTAGTGCACCTTTGCCATCAAGCGGATTGCCCATCGGGCTAATAACTCGGCCTACGAGCTCGGGTCCTACTGGAACTTGGAGTTGTGGCCGTTCTACAACCACCAAGCTACCGAGTGCCACATCTTCAGTATCAATATTGTACAAGATGACTCGGTTGCCGTGCGCTTCTCGCACCATGCCACGTTGACCGTCCTGGAATAATATTTGGGCGCCCACCTGGACACCTTCGAGTCCTCGAACTTCCACAATAAAACGGTTTACAGCGATAACTTCACCTGTCAAATTGTCGGCTTCTACTAGTTTTTGAAATTGGGCTGTATCAAACACGACGTAGTACCTCGGGCAGGCTCGCCTTGTTGTCTAGAATTGCCCGTCGAATAGACCAGTCGTAAATATGACTACCGCTTCGCACCACCATACCGCCTAGAATGGTGGCATTAAAATCGAAAGTAACTAGCATAGTGGGGGTAATGTGCTGTCGGCACCAGGCAACAATTGTAGTTTTTAATTTTCGTGACGCCGGCGCAGCCAGGGTAACGGTCATGCTGGGTGCTTGTTTTTGGTATGCCTCTAGGGTTTGTAGAAGCTCATCCAGGCGTACCGTTGTGAGTGGCTGACTTGTTCCCCAGGTTCGTATTACTTCTACCGCGACAGGCGACAGCGACAAGGCGTGGTTGCTGGCAGCGACGTGTACTTGTTTTTTTATGGACTCATGAGCAAACCAGCGGGCATATTCTTTGACATCTAAAATCAAGGCCATCAAATCTTGGGATGAGGCAATCGTATCGGGTAGGCTAAAGCTCATATGCCTAGCCCTTCCCGTAGCTCGTCTTTGTGTGCTTCTAGTTGTTCTAGTAGGTAGGTTTCTTGGGCGCCTAGGTCAACCTCGTGTTGCAAGGTTTCTGTGAGGAAAGAGGCTACAACATCGGCAAGCTTTGCATCCATTTTTTTCAACAAGCGATCTTTCTCGGCTGCCATCTCGGCCTCTAGCTGGGTAGTGAGTTCAACCTTGCGTGCCTCAAGAGTTTTGTCGATTTCGGCCTGCCTACTCGTTAGGGTTCCTTCTAGACTGGTTTGCAGTTCAATCAAGCGAGCTTCAAAAGCAGATTGGCGTTCGGCTAGTTTGGCTTCTAGTTCAGCTTGGTGGTTTATAAGATTATGCTCGGCTTCTGCGGCTGCGTGTTTGGCATTCGACAAGACTTCAGCCAGGTTATCTTTGTATAGCTTCATCTCGGTTTCTACCACGTCGGCACCGACTTTTTCTAGAACAGCATTGAGTTGACTAGTGGTTTCGGCCAGATCTTTTTGTAGTTGGCTTGATGACTTTTCCAGTACGACTGAAAAATTCTGCTGAGCCGTAGCAAGCAAGTTTTTTCTAAGTTCCTCAGATACAGGATGTTCTTCTGCAATTGTCTTTTGGTTTTTCTTTGGTCGAAAATGAGCATAGGCATGCTGCGCTCCAAATACTGCCAAGCCACCCATCACAAAGATGTTTAGCATCAGAAAAACTTGTAGCACCCCACCGCTCATACTTCCATTATAACCTTGTTAGTACCAAATATATTGCTATTATGCCCACAGTTAGAATTGCCATCACGAGCGTCGACATTTGTATGAGGTCACGATAGATGGCGGACTGACTCATTGGGTTACGGCCAACAGAGATAATACTACTGCGGATCATCGAGTAAATAATGCTAGAAACTATCACCAGCATCACGAAAAAGATACCGGCGCTGACTAGCACGGGCAACGGACTTACTTCTTTGCCGGCCAATGAATTTGCAATATTTTGGATTGCAGTAGGGATCAAGGTGCGTTCTGGTTGCTTGAAAAAGTAGGATACGTTTATTAGAACTGGCACCTCGCCTAGCGTGATCTGCTCGTCTTTGCCATTGTCTCCTTTGATGGTTTGCTTGTCTTGGACTACCATGTCGCCCTGCGCAATCCCAACAATACGCACGTTTCCATTTGCACGCATACCGATACCGGAAATTGGCGATGCCGTAATATGGTCGCCACGGTGGATAGTGCCATTTATGTCTGAAGCGAGCACCGACATAGTGCCCTCGCTTGCGACTTGAACCTGGTTGCCATTCTTGCTCGAGATACGTAGTAGTGAATTGTCAGAGTTTATGACAACCCCAAAAATGTTATCGGCATTCTTGCTCGTGGCTGCTACCACCTCATCAGTTGAGTCTTTCTTTAGACTTACAATAGATCCTTCAGTCAGGGTATCGCTGGTTTGGTAACTTTGAGAAATTGGAGTAATCGCAAGCACCACTTGAGAGAGCAGACTGCTGCCCACCAAGATTCCCACCAGTATACGGCCCATCCATCTTCTACTCATACGCAGTACTAAAAGTATACCAAGAAACGCCTCAGACTACTACATATAGCTTATGGTATTATGTAGACAAGGAGATGACACCATTGTGACACATCGCAGACACACGCAAGACGGCTTTACAGTTTTAGAAGTGTTGATAGTTGTTGGCGTAATCATTCTACTTGGGCTGATGATTTACTTTATGCAGTCCAGCTAATTTTAAGCTTCATTTGACAGTATGTAATCACGATTATGCATCGATATTTTGTTTCTAGCACCGACCAAATTACACCCAGTACACTTTTACTGACTCTTAGAAAAGATCCTGATGAAGCACGCTTATTCAGCTTTCAACCTGGGCAATATTCTGCTATCGAGTATCGCCGTCATGGTCGACCAAGCGTATCACGTTGTTTTTCTATCGTTAGTTCACCTACCGAACAGGATACCCTGCAATTTTCTATGCGAACGAGGGGCACCTATACAACAGCACTTACCAAACTCGTCCAAGGCGACGAAGTGTTTGTACGTGGGCCATTCGGTGGTTTCATTTTCGACAGCAGTCGTGATGAACGGGCTGTTTTTATTGCTGGCGGCATAGGCATAACACCTTTTATCAGTATGGTGCGCTATGCAACAACGCTTCAGTTAAAAAATCATATTACGCTACTTTACGGAGTTGCCACGCAGGACGATATTCCGTTCTTGGATGAGCTTACCAAACTTCAATCACACAACCCACATCTGCGTATTGTCTATGTTGTTGGCAATGGTCCCACCGACAAACTGGCCGAAAAAACAGCATGCAGTGGGTTTATTAATGAACATGTGCTCGATACCTATGCCAATACGTACAGCGATGCCACGTATTTTATTTGCGGCCCACCACCACTTATGAACGGTGTCGTAAAAGTACTTCGTAGCAAGAAAGTACCAAGTCGTCGCCTCATAACCGAAGCATTTAGCCAGGGCTCAAACCGTCAAACTGGTAAAGTATTGAGTTGGCCACAAAATATGTATGTCTTGGGTGGAGTAGGTTTCGCGCTGGGTGCACTTGCGATTATGGTTGCCGATATTGCCAAATCACTGCCAAACAGTAATGTCGTAAAAGGTGAAGGCGTCATTGACTTGCTATCTGACCAAAATCAGCGTGAAAAAGATCTCGACGACATGGTGAACAGGTTGTCGAACGATAGTGAAAAACGGGGGAGTAGCCAAGCACTGGTCAAGGCGCAGAAGGATGCCAGCACGGCAGGTACTACCACTGTTCAAGACAGCCCGGCATACGTGGCTCCTTCTCCCAGCGCAGCTTCCTCAGGCGCATCTTCGGGCGGTAGCCCCGTGGCAGCACCAGCGCCGTCACAGCCAGTTTGTACAACGTCGCAAAGTGGAATCACTACGTGCAATTAGAGACGTATCATGACGAAAAACAAGCTCTGGGCGGCCTTGCTACAATCACTCTCGTAACGTCACTTCCATCTTCGATAGTCCACGAGAAACTAGCATCGTTGTGGCGTGAGATTTTCTATTTTGAAAAAAAGTTTAGTCGTTTTTTACCGAATAGCGAGCTTACACGTTTCAATAAAAAGGCTGGCATACGAGTGCCAGTATCACCAGAGATGCGCAGTGTACTGCGAGCCGCACAGACATGGGCCGTACGTACAGATGGACTGTATAATCCTTTTATCTTGCCTGCCTTGCAAAGAGCGGGGTACAAACATTCTGCTGTAGAGGGCTACCAAGACGATCAAACGCCAGACTACACCGATCGACACAGCATGCCTGCCGCATCTTTAGAGATTTCAGATGATTGGGCGTGCATCCCGCATCAGGCGGCGCTTGATCTGGGAGGTATGGGCAAGGGCTATTTGCTTGATGCGCTCGCGGCAAAATTGCAGCATCCTGCTATTGTGGGATTTTGGCTGGAACTAAGCGGTGATATTATTTCATACGGTACAGATCAGGATGGTCGGCCAATTGTGATAGGCATTCAGTCAGCCAAAGATACCCAGCAGCGACACAAAAAACTACAAATAGTTGTTGACGGTTCGTTGCTTGGAGTTGCAACCTCTGGTACGTTTCGGCGTACTGCAGAGAAGTCTGAGCTGCGACACCATATTATTGACCCAAGAACTGGCATGTCAGCGGAAACAGATGTAGTACTCGCAACAGTCTGCGCACCAACTGCACTTGCTGCCGATATACTGGCATCGTGTGCAGTCATTATGGGTGCTACAAAGGCGCCTGCGTTTTTAGCGGGCTGTAACGCTTCAGCTTGGGTGCTACAATATATAACAGCAAGTGGTGCGTATGACCACACGACACATGGTAGCTATGTCAAAGAAGGAAACTAGGTGAAAAAGTATCTAAAGAATATGGTAGTAGCTGGCCTTCTAATAGGCATGGTAGGTGTTGCTACGTGGCCGGCTCGGGTTGAGGCAACGAGTGGTACTGCCACTGTAAAGAGTGTCCCCGGGCAGTCGCTTTCAGATGTTGTGTTGACACGAGCTAAAAATTCTTGGCCATGGTATATTGTGCGGGCATCAGGGCTCGTTGCAGGCATAGCGCTTGTAGTACTAATGCTTTCGGGTATTGGTTCTGTAACTGGTCATAGCTTTAAATTCCTAGAACCCCTTACAGCCTGGGCGACGCATCGAGCGCTTGGTATTGTGCTAGCTGTCAGTATGGGAACTCATATGATTATGTTGCTATTTGACCATTTTATACCGTTCACGATACCAAGCCTCCTGGTGCCGTGGGTATCTCAGTACAAACCAGTTACACTATTTGGCATTCATTTTGGATCACTCTATGTCGCTATGGGAATTTTGGCGTTTTATGGAGCGTTGGCAATTGTGCTCACATCGCTTTTGTGGATTGATAAAAAGCCAAAAATTTGGAAAACTCTACATATTTGTTCATATGGCGTGATTGCCTTGGTATTTTTCCACGCCTTATTTATGGGGACAGACACCGGTGAAGGGCTTATTCGTCTGGCGTGGATTGCCGGTGGGCTAACGATCGCAATTGCAGCGCTCGCTCGTCTTAGAAGGGTAGGTACAACCCGTGATCCGTAGCGAGCTATATCATTCGCAACATCCATATCGTGCGTATTTTTGGTGGGCACTTTTGTATGCTGTCGTGCTGGGTGCCGCATCGCTTGCATTCTTGAAGTTTGCTAGTTCAGTGCATACCTACACTACTCCGGCGGGTACAATTTCACTTCACGTTCCCTATAGCAAATATTTGGCAGGTGAAACCATTAACTTCACAGTTAAAAATGGCTTTACAAGTGCGGTTAGTATAGAAAATAATTGTCCAAACGAGCCATTAACAGTGTATAGATTTGAGAATACGCACTGGAAACGCATTCACTCTCAGGCAAAGGAAGGTGGGTGCTCACTAAAAGCACGCCACACCACAATCGAGCCAGGCAAGTCGGTTTCGGGGAGCTACAAGAACTGGCCAGATTTATTTCAACAACCTGGGAAGTATCGACTAGCCTTGAAAGTTGACTATTTCGACACCGTTTCCTACCAAGATTTTACGGTGATAAAAAAGCCCAAAAAGCAAGTAAAAACCATTCACGTGGCAGCCCCGACAGCTATTCAGCCGTCTAGTCCGGCGCCTCAGCAATCAGGCACATCAAGCAGTTCATCCGGTGGTTCATCAGGCTCGGGTTCGACCACCTATAAAACCAAGGTTGTTTCAATCACAGGCGGTAGTATTTCAGTAAAATATAGCGCCACAACTGTGTATGTACTTTCAATATCACCAAACTCTGGCTGTAGTTACGAGGGTGGTGGTTCGGGCAGCCAAGTCGAAGTTCAATTTAAATGTGGCGGTACCGAAACTCAGGTGCAAATGTATGTTTCGGGTGGTCAACTTGTTACAAAAGTCGAACAGGATGACTAGACGGCATTGGTAGATTGCGTGCTATCATGAAAACATGCTTCAATATCTTCGATCGACCGATTATTCACCAACAATTGCGCTTCAAGACAAACTATCTGGCGGTAGCTGGGTGCGCTGCGAAAAGCCAAATGAAGATGAAAAACAGCGCCTGGCTGATTTAGGCATTGATGTCGATATTCTGACAGATGCACTCGACCCTCATGAGGTACCACGCGTTGAAGTAGACGGAGATTGGACGTATTTTATTACACGAGTACCTGATGTAGGTGATGATTTCAATGATTTCACTACACCAATTTTATTTGCGCTGCATCGCAAGTATGTCGTAACACTTAGCCGAGATAGCCTAGGCAGATTGTGGCAACCATTTATTGACACGGCCCGTACACGAACAGTTGGCCAGACTGAATTATTTCTACATATGATCGATACAATCGTGCTGCAATACCAGCGCAGGGTGGCTGCCATCAATCGTCAAATGCGTGCAGCTACTAGCAACGTGACATTGCTGCGTTCGGCAGACATTGCTGGTATTACAGAGTATGAAAGAAAACTCAACGATTATCTTGATGCACTCATTCCTACCAATACCGCTGTTGAACGCTTGCTGGGAGGTAAGCTATTACACCTGAGTGAAGATCACAAGGATCTCGTTGAAGACTTGTCGATCGACCTAGAACAGGTGATGGCGCGTTGTAAAAGCTTGCTGCGTACCATTACCAATGTTCGAGATAGCTACCGTGCGGTCATGGATACGAAATTAAACGAAACGATTCGTCTGCTCACAGTCATTACGTTGACACTGACGATTCCTACGATGCTAGCTGGTTTGTTTGGCATGAATGTACCACTGCCTGAATCGCATTCGCCGTTTACGTTTTGGGTGATCATTTTGGTGAGCGTCGTTTCGGCATTGCTACTAGGTATTTATTTCCTACGCAAACGCTAATTTGACAAATTCACCAATAAAGCTATAATTAACAAACAATATGACTACCCGCGAACCTAGCGAACCACGAGTTACTAGCTATAAAATCGACAATATTGACTTTGAGCGCCTATCTGACGAAGCCTATCTAGAGGAGCTAGCCACTGAGCTATACGAGCGACAGTTCGAAGATACGAAAGATCAGAATGTTAGAGATCAACTAGGCTATCTATACCAAGATGCACTGGGAATTGTCTTTACAAACAACCTGCACTTATGGGTAGGTACAAGGGTGATTGATCCAGAGGACCCACTTAGTGAGCCGAATAACATTGATAACGAAGAATTCTCGAATTGGCCTGCGGTGGTAGAGCTTAAGAAGATTCGGCAGGAGCAGCCGGACTACTTTAACGCAATAGAAGCGCTGCGGGCAGAAGCTTCCGAGTTGCAGAATGCGATTATACAAGGTTTTATCAATGATGAAGAGCCTTCACGCGAGAGGGTCATTCAGTACTATGTGTTGTTGTGGAAACAAAACTTGGCTATGACAGATATAGTGAAGAAATTGCAGGATCTTGGTATATCCAGAGTGGATATCGAAGAACTCTATAGATAAATCATACTTGACATACTTTTCATACCTCATATACACTAGTAGTATGCACAAGAAAAAACTTTATGGTACTGCTACAGTGGGAACAAAAGGGCAGGTAGTTATACCATCTGATGCCCGCGAAGAATTAGGCATAGAAACAGGCGACAAGCTCTACGTCGTGGGGGTTGCTGATAAAGGAATGGTGGGCTTTATTAAGGAAGATCAACTTCGCCAAATTATTGAACATATTACTGAAGGCTTGGAAGATTATAAAAACGCTCTTCATACCACGGAAGAAAGATTCGAGGATTAGTAATGCATCATCATCTTAGCTTGCGCAGCAAGATTATTATTATGGCCAGCGTGATGGCTAGTTTATTCCTGGTAGCACTCGACCAAACAATTATTTCAACTGCGTTAGGTAGAATCGTCGAGGAGTTCAACGCGTATGACAGCCTGAGCTGGATCGTGACTGCATACCTCCTTACTACTACCATTACTGTGCCGATAGCGGGCAAACTTTCCGATTTGTTTGGGCGCAAGGTTATGCTGCTGATTGGTGTTGGCGTATTTGGGCTTGGCTCGCTGATGAGTGGACTGGCTGGGGATGTAAACCAGCTTGTGCTGTGGCGTGCGTTCCAAGGCATCGGTGGCGGTATTATTAGCGCCAATGCATTTACTATTATTGGCGATTTATTTACCTCGCGTGAACGTGGTCGCTGGCAGGGAATGATTGGTGCAGTGTTTGGTCTTTCATCAGTAGTTGGGCCACTTCTTGGCGGCTGGCTCACTGACAAGCAGCAGATCTTAGGATTGAGTACAGATTGGCGTTGGACATTTTTTATCAATGTACCCGTGGCCCTCGTTGCATTTTTCTTGATCACTACCTACTGCCCTCCGCTAAAACATGCGTCGAAACATCGTATTGATTATGCGGGTGCGGCATTACTTTCGTTGGCACTGGCAACACTTGTGCTTGCGGTAGATAACACCGAGACGATTTTCAAGGATGTCATGAACGAGTTACATTTAAGTCTATCTGGCCTGCGTATCATCATGGCAGCAATAGTGGTGGTGGCTACCGCACTCTTTGTGTGGAAAGAGCGTCGTGCGGCTCAGCCTATTCTGCCATTACGATTTTTCAAAAATCGTACCTACAGCCTCACGATGATCGTGGCTACCTTGTTTGGCGCTGCCTTTATGGGCTCGATTCTTTATCTTACGCAGTTCAACCAGCAAGTGTTTGGTGCGTCACCAACCGAATCTGGCTTGATGCTGTTGCCAATGGTTGCGGGTATTATGATAGCGAGTATCGGTAGTGGCCAGATGATTTCTCGTACTGGTAAATACAAGCGATTTATGGAATTTGGGGTTGTACTGGGAACGATTATGATAGGGCTGCTTACAACACTTACTCCAGAAACTCCCTATGTATACGAAGCGATTATGATGGTATTTTTGGGGCTTGGCCTTGGTTTCGTGATGCCCGTTATGAATATTGCTGTGCAAAACGAGTTTGAGCAGCGTGATCTTGGTGCGGCAACGAGTTCAATCCAGCTGTTTCGAGGTTTGGGCTCAACCATTGGTATAGCTATTTTTGGGGCCATACTGACCGCAGGGCTGACTGCAAACCTACATGGCGTTGAAGATTCTCGCTATGTGCAGATGATTGCCAAATCACCGGCTGCACACAAGATGGGCGATATCTCTAGCTCGAATACGCTATTGAATCTCAATATGCCTGAACTAAAGACAAAAATTACAAATGGTTTTGAAGCGTCAACCAAGGAGATGCCACCAACCATACAAGCCGCCGCCAACAAGCAGTTCGCGCAAGATCAAGCTGAATACAGCCAGAAGATCGTGCATGCATTTAGCAAATCTCTCCGTGATATCTTTGTAGTTTCCGCCGCGCTCATGGGCGTAGCAGCGATCACAGTCTTCTTCGTGAAAGAGAAAGAATTGAAACACGAAACCACCAAACGCAGCTCGGGTGTAGAGTAGCCATATCCCCTTGCGATATGAGTATTTTTCCGGTACACTTCAAACATAAGTAATAATCGGTTAAAAGGGGAATATACGAACATGAAAAGACAATTTCAAGCTGGCTCACACCACGTAGTTCTAACGTTCGTGGCGGTAGTGGCGCTTATAGGAGTACTTGGTTTTGTTGGGTATAATGCCTGGCAGAAAAAGAATGCAAATGCTGCAGGGGAAGCTTCAGTAGGGCAAACTGTAACGCCAGATGCATACACCTACACAAACAACTTGTGTGAGAACAATGCAAAAGATGGTTTGTCAGTCTACACAAAAGTGACAGTTCCAAAAAACGCTGTCCGAAAGCTTAGTGTCAAAATTGATGGTCGTGAAACTACTACTGACCTTGCAAAATATGCAGCAGGTACAACACAGTATATTGCAACCAAATTTGTTCCTGCTAAGAAGGATACTGCTGTAGCAGCAAGCCAAAGGAAGCCCTACAACGTCGTAAATGTGCAATTGCTACTAGACACCAAGGCAACAGTCGTATATGTCGCGAAAAGTATAAAATCAGCTGATATTGGAGCTTGTATTGTTCCAACTGCTGTGAAAAAAGCCGCACTAGAGAACAAATATGGTGCTCGCGGTCTTTGCTATGACAAAAAAGAAAACAGGCTGTACGTAAGCTACCCTGCAGCTGCCGTAGCAAATTCAAAGAAGCTACAGCTATACTTCACCAAGTCTGGTAACAAGCGACCAGTGAAGGATCAAAAATACCTTGGGTTCTACAAAACACTTGCCTACCAATCTGTCATAGTAAACGGCGATACATTTGTGGCAAAGACAGTCGAAGGTAAAAAAGTTGAATGGATTGCCGGTGGCGCAGCGCTGACAACTGTACGTAACTGTAAGTAGTGGTACATTAGATGAGATATACGAAACATAATTTACAACGTGGCTCGCATCATGCGACCACGTTGTCGCGGCTGTTGTGGGATTGTTGAGTCTTCTCGGATTTGCTGGCTACAACTCATACCAACGGCAGAATGCCGATGCAGCAGGTTCGGGTGGCCCTACCTCAAAACAGTGTGATGCGCTGGGTCGCAAGTGGAGCAACAATAAATGTCTAAAAGTATGTAAAAAGTCAGGCAAGGCACCATTAACAGGATGGCCCTTTGATTATTGCCCAGGTCATGGCGGCGCAGGCAATGGGCTCACCAAAGCAAAATGTGAGTCGAAAGAACTCGGACGTGTCTGGAGCAGAAAGTTCGGTTTATGTACGAGAACGTGTAAAGATGCAGCAAATTACAAGCTTGTTGTTCGGAGCCCATACAACAAATGTGTCAAGAAAAGCACCACAACATCGCAAAAACCAAAAACAACGTCTGTATGTGTTGTAAAGGTTGCGAGCGTATGCGTGAGTGAATAATGTACGTACATTTCCCCTTTTAGATAATGACAAAGATAGCATATGTTCTAATTGCAGCGTTGGCCGCTGTAGCGTGCCTAGACCCAGTCGTGGCGCATGCAAGCATAGATACCTTAACAGCCAACACCGGTTGTTCGACACAGCCTTCCTATACTGGCATTATCGAACTTGGCAGTAAAGAGTATGACGCCTACGTTCGTCTAGCCAAACGCGGAGAACACGGCAGGGTAACGGCGTATAGCTCGCAGTATGGTACGTATGCACAGTGCCAAACCTTGGGCGTGGTTAACGCCAGCGGTGATAGATGGACAAAAGTTGGAAGTTTTAGGGCAGCCGCAAGTGATACGGTACTCGAGCTTGCATCGCCACTCATGAAAGATATTCCAAGTGCAAATCGCCCCACGGTGATGCTTGTTCAGCATGACACGCCAGTTTGTCGACCAGCTATAGAGTGTAGCGTACGCGTACAGGGGTATAACGGCGTTGTGCGTCCCACGGGCACACAGCTCAACAAAGATTCATTGCATGTGCTAGAGGTAAAAGACCCATCTCGTGATGTAGCAAAGAAGGTACGGTATTTTGTTGACGATCAATTAGTGTATACTACACCAACGCTACAGCCGTTTGACATGAGATATGTAGCGTATCCATCCCAAGTATTAACGCGAGTGGTTGACTATGCATCTGGGCAGCAGGTTATGTTTCAAGAGCAGTCTTCTACTGTTCACTCGGATACATTCGGTAATTTCATATTTCGTCTATGGCAGCGTCAGCCAGTGGTACTCATTGGCATTGCTATAGGGATTCTTGTAACAGTCATCTTTGTAGTAGCACTGGCAGTGAGTCGAATCTTTTATCGCCGCAAACTTTGGCGTTACAATCATGGTTTTGTAAAAACAATACCCCCAACCTTGCTGCAAAAGATTACCTATTTTTTGCGTCGAGATACAAAAGTCGCAAAAGTGAGTAGAATCGGGCTGATGGTAGTTCCTACGGCAGTCGTGTCGCTAGCGTTGATCATCTTTATAAATAGTTATATTGCGCAGTTATTTACAGTTGATGGTCGCAGTATGCAACATACATTGAAAACAGGTGATGTTATGTGGGTAAACAAACTGCAGAAAACGATGGCCACACTAAACGGTAGAGAATTTGTTCCAAGTCGAGGTGACATTGTGATTGTGCATGCGGTATTTGGCACTACTAAAGCAGTTGACTACAAGGACACGATATATTTAATTAAACGTGTGATTGCGCTACCAGGTGAGCGTTTAGTGATAAAGAATGGCAACGTAACCATTTTCAATAAAGAACATCCGCGCGGCTTCAACCCAGACAAAGGCGTAGAGTGGGAGAAAACAATGGTAGGGGATGTTGCAAGTGAAAACATTGATGTTACTCTTACGAATAGCGAACTTTTTATTAGCGGTGACAATCGTCCCGAGTCGATAGATTCACGGTTTAATGGCCCGATTAACCTGCGAGAGTTGGTTGGGGTAGTGGTTGCAAAGATCTGGCCATGGAACTAGCATAAGCTTAATACAATATAATGTATTGACTGTCAATAGCTAAATTGCTACAATAGTTCTTGCGCTCGTGTGCAAAACACGAAAAATAACCGTACCAATAGGTACACTAAAGGTCGAATAGCTGCACGTAAAACGAGTCGCAACGTGCCTAAAAGGAGCACAAGTCACATGCTAGTTGCAGTCAATTTTGCCCCATCTCGGAGCAAAAAGATCGCCGTGGATGTGGTGCCTTCCCAGTGGCAAACGTATATCGAGCAATAGAACGTTTGTTCAACTCGTAGCCTAGCCTCAGGCTAGCTACATCCCAACAGAAAATCACCCCAAGGCACCGGGGTGATTTTCATTTTATTTTGTGCGGGCTATGGTGTAACGCCGGCTTTTTTTATTGCATCACGGATTGCTGCATCAAAAGCACCTTCTGTACCCGACTTGTCACTCGATAGTGCGGTACCGTTTATCCTAAATGTAGGCGTACCCTCTACGTTGTCTTTTCGCCCCAAGGAAAGGTCGAAATTAATTTTTCTATTTACCGAGCCATCTTTTTTATCAATCAGTTTTTTAAAGTCTGACGCATTTAGTCCAATCTGCGACGCATACGATGTAAATAACTTTGCACGATCTTCGGCTGATGCGCCCGACCATTCGGTTTGTTTCTCATACAGAATGTTGTGCATTGGCCAGTATTTCCCCATCAGACCAGCAATTTCTGCCGCTGCCGCTGCCGCTCGGGCATTTGGATGCTTGGTTGTTATTGGGAAATTGCGAAATATGAATGCAATATTCGCTTTGTATTTTTCAGTCACTGTCTTTACGAATGGATGTGCATCGCCACAGCCTGGACATTGAAAGTCACCATATTCTATCAGTACTACCTTTGCGTTTTTGTTACCAAATACGTGGTCGGCAATATTGCCAGAGGAAACAATAGCGGCCTGGGCCTTATTTGAATTTATCTTAGATACATCAACAGTATTTTTTTGCGACCACAGCACTAAGCTACCAAATACTACAGCCACCAATACCGTAAAAATGATCCATGAGCTTTTAGACACGTTATCCTCCTTGTTCTATTCTATCTATTGTACTGGAAAAAGGCCGTTACGGACAGTACAATAGGGCATATGTCTGTAGCATTACTTCTTGCACTTTTATTTTTTGTAGCACTTCTTCTTGTGGCTGCCATCACACCAAACACACCACGCCAGAGTATGTTTGAGCTAAAGCGTCTTGGTGAGGCCGGCAACAAGGATGCTGCGCTTGATTTGCAACGAGAAGCCTTGCGGCAGGACATTCTGTCAGTACAGCGGGTTATCCTCTCAGTGCTACTAGTAGCGTTCGTACTTGCGACGATAGCCGCATTTGGCTGGGTTATTGGGTCAATAATTGCCGTAGGAGGCGCCTTGCAGTATAGCTCGCTATCTCGTATACACCCTTTTCGTCATCAGGCGACTGCACTTTACAATCGGTATGAAGCAAAAATCCTTGCAACGATAGAACGATATCAAAAAGGCATGTGGTGGCTGCGTTCTGTTGCCCCGGAAGCACGAGATGCCAGACTGGGGTCAAAGAGTGAACTTGAACACTTTGTTTTGAATTCTGGCAGCATTCTTTCCGAAGATGAAAAAAAGCTAATTGTACATAGCCTACGGTTTGATCAGCGCCAAGTAAAAGATGTCATGACACCACGCAGCATGGTAGCGGTTGTCAAAAAAAATGAGCTATTAGGCCCACTGGTACTGGATGATTTGCACAAGTCTGGGCATAGTCGCTTCCCTGTAATAGACGAGGATATTGATCATGTTGTGGGCATGCTGTATCTACGCAACGTTCTGACGCTTGATACGGCTCGCAGACATACCGCTACGGCAGAAACCGCCATGGAAAAACACGTCTATTTTGTTCATGAGCAGCAAAATCTGGCACATGCGCTAAGTGCGTTTCTAAAAACACACCACCATTTGTTTATTGTTGTGAACGAGTTTCGTGAAACTGTTGGTATACTAAGTCTAGAGGACACTATTGAAGCGTTGATTGGTCGTACAATTGTAGACGAATTTGATGCTCATGATGACCTACGTGCGGTGGCGGCACGTGCTCCAAAGGGCAATCCAAAAACAGCCACGTCGAAAGATGTGTAATGAAACAATACAAGCACGAAAAGCACTTACAGCAACATCATCGTTTGCGCAAAAAATTTAGCCGTTCTATTCGTGTGCTTGGTCCGGGCGTTATTACTGGGGCTGCCGACGACGATCCATCTGGTATCGCTACCTATTCACAGGCAGGTGCGGGAATGGGCTACGGGCTGCTATGGATGATACCTGCAATGTTTCCAATGCTGTTGGCCGTACAGGGCACCTGTTCGCGTATTGGTGCGGTGACGGGCAGGGGTCTGGCAGCGATTTTACGCGATCATTTTAGCAAAAAAGTACTTTTCTTTGCCGTTGGTCTTGCGGTAACTGCAAATATTATCAACATTGGTGCAGATCTAGGTGCTATGGCTGCGGCCTTGCAGTTATTATTCCCTGCGTTGCCGTTTATGGCTGCAGCGATTGGGTTTACCGTTCTTATTTTGGCCTTGGTGATATTCGTAAAATACAAAACCTACGCACGTATTTTGAAATGGCTTGCCGTGGTACTGTTCGCCTATCCTATTACAGCATTTATTGTTGGTCAGCCTTGGCCCGAAGTGTTTATGCACACACTTACACCACAGTTATCACTTTCGGACGGCACTATTTATCTTATCGTAGGCCTACTTGGTACCACGATTTCTCCATATCTGTTCTTTTGGGATACGTCAGAGGTAATAGAAGACGAAATTGCATCAAAGCGCCTAGGTATCTTTGGGAAAAAACCACCAAAAATAACCAAGCATTTCTTGCGTTCAGTCCGAATAGACAATTTTGTAGGTATGAGCTTGGCCGCAGTTACGGCGTGGTTCATTATGTTGACGTGTGCAACTGTACTATTTAGTCAAGGAACTACAGAAATCAATACTGCTGCCGATGCTGCTCGGGCTATTGAGCCACTTGTGGCAGGTTTTCCAAACGCCGGACTCGTTGCAAAAATTATCTTTTCAGTAGGCATTATTGGGCTTGGACTACTAGCGGTGCCCGTACTTGCAGGAAGCTCGTCCTATGCGATAAGTGAAAGCTTTGGCTGGCGAGAAGGTTTGTATCGACGCATGAAAAAGGCAGAAGGCTTTTACGGCATTATCATAGCTGCAACGGTTGTGGGCCTATTGATAAACTTCTCTGGCATAAATCCTATACAGGCGCTTATCTTCTCGGCAGTATTCAATGGTATTGCAGCGGTACCGCTACTGGCAATGATTGCGATAGTGGGACGTAATGAAAAAATCATGGGTGAATATCGAAACGGCAAACTTGTCACATCGTTTGTATGGTTGGCGTTTGCGGTCATGGGCATTGCTGCCTTGGTTCTTATCGGCTCGCTGTTTGTCTAGCACAGGAGTAAGTGCTAAAATAAACAGATATGAAACGAACAATGACAGATGAACTATCGTCACATGTTGGCGAGAGCGTTACGATGCAAGGATGGCTCCATAAAAAGCGATTGCTTGGTGGATTGAATTTTATTACACTTCGTGACCGACGCGGTATTGCGCAAAGTCTCATTGACAACAAAAGTGAGGTAGAGAAACTGCGCGGATTGCAGGTAGGAACGGTACTTGCGCTTACTGGAACAGTTGTAGCTGACGAGCGTGCGCCAGGCGGTGCCGAGCTTCACGATGTGGTCGTTGAGGTTATGGTGCCTGTCAACGATGAACCGCCTATTGAGATCGACAAACCAATTTCTCATAAACCAGAGAACCTTGATACCTTGTTTGAATATCGCGTGCTTAATCTCCGCAATTTGCAAGAACAAAAGATCTTTCGTATTCGAGCAAGTTTAGTGCAATCACTGCGTGCTCACTTAATTCACAACGAGTTTGTCGAGATCGACACACCAAAACTTCTAGCTGGTGCAACCGAAGGTGGTGCCGAAGTGTTCAAACTCGATTATTTTGGTCACGAAGCAACGTTGGCGCAAAGTCCTCAATTGTACAAGCAAATCATGGTTGGTGCCTTCGAGCGTGTTTTTGAAATTGGCCATAGTTACCGCGCCGAACCGAGTGCGACGACACGTCATATTACTGAACTGACAATGCTGGATATTGAAATGGGCTTTGTGCATAGTCACCAAGAAGTTATGGATACTGTGGCAAACATGACCAAGTTCGTGTTAGAAAATATCTATGAATCTCATGCAGATGATCTAAAAAGTCTTAATGCACCAGCGCTTGTGTTGTCCGACGAAGTGCCGAAATTCACAATTGCCGAAATTCACGAACTATACACCAAGGCAACTAAAACTGATACGACAAAAGAAAAAGACTTGACGCCAGATGAAGAACGCTGGATCGCAGACTACGCACGCAAAAACCTAGGTAGCGACCTAGTGTATGCAACCGATTTTCCTGCCGAAGCCGGTAAGTTTTATCACAAGTTTAAAGATGATGGCACCGTTGCATGGGCCGATCTATTATTCCGTGGTCTCGAAATAGCTACCGTACCACTGCGCGAAAACAACTACGAAAAGATGGTTGCACAAATGAAAGCAGCCGGGATTGATCCAACGCATGAAGGCTACAAATACTATTTGCAAGCATTTAAATACGGACTGCCACTACACGGCGGGTGTGGCTTTGGTGTTGATCGCCTGGTTCAAAAAACCATTGGTCTAAACAACGTCAAAGAAGCCAATCTTTTCCCGCGCGACATCAACCGCCTTACGCCATAGCAAAATATACGTTACAAACCACGCATGACAATAATAGCCGCTTCGGTGATAAGCCCAAGTACAGTGCCCATCAAAATTACTGCTGCCACAAAACCTGTGTTGAATTTGTAGGCACGAGCGATGATTAGTGCCGTAACGGCCGTTGGCATGCCAGCGTATAAAATAAATGCATTCGAAATAAGCTCTCTTTGATGGATAAAGCCCACTACCCACCAGGTGATGAACGGAAGAACTAATAAGCGCCAGCCGATGGCAGCAAAGAGTTCGTGGCTATGGTAGCGAATTTTATGCCCAACCAAATAGGCGCCCAGCACAAATAGCGCGACTGGTGAGGCTGATGAGCCGAGCATGGCGAGTGGCTTTGTGAAAGGTTCTAGTAGCGCTGCCGGTGGAGATATGATTGCAACGACAAGCCCCGCGCCAATTGCGATAATCAGCGGATTCTTCGCAAGCTGACGCACGATATTGTTC
>JAGOVX010000056.1 GCA_018060465.1 Candidatus Saccharimonadota bacterium
GCAATATAGCGTGAGGCACCACGGAAACCAATCATCGGATTTTCTTCATGAGGCTCGTACAAAGCTCCGCCTCGCAAGTGACGATACTCGTTGGATTTAAAATCTGTGGCTCTATAGACTACCTGACGAGGATGGAAGGCCTCGGCAAAACGCTCTAAACCATGAGCCAGTTTATTGACAAATATTTTCTCTTTTCCTTGTTTGATAAACTCACGAGGATGTGTACCGATCTCTGCAATCATAAACTCTGCTCTTAGGAGACCAACACCATCGCAATCTAGTTGTGCTACTTCCTTGGCGCGCTCGGGCTCAGCCAGATTGACGTAGACTTTGGTTCGTGTATGGATTTTTTTATGATCTTCTTTCTCTTGTTTTTCTTTTTGCTCTTTGGCGCTATGTTTGTCTATGACACTGCCTTTATATATGTCTCCGGTGGTACCATTGACTGAAATGACCATATCATCTTTCAAGATATGTGTTGCGCTCGCAGCACCTACAACGGCAGGGATACCCAGCTCCCGAGATACGATTGCTGCATGTGAGGTACGTCCACCTTTTTCAGTCACGATTGCCGCTGCTTTTTTCATGGCAGGCACATAGTCCGGGTTTGTTTGGGGCGCAACGAGTATATCGCCATGCTTGATCTTTGAAATTTCCTTGGGAGACTTTATGATGTTTACATGACCAACACCAATGCCAGGGGAGGCGGGGGCACCAGTGAGTAGGACTTCGGCACCGGCGGCAATGTTGTCTTTCTTGGCGACATTATTGGCCGTGGTAATAGGTCGGGATTGGACTATAAAGACACGATCTCTCTCAATAGCCCATTCTATATCCTGGGGAAAGAAATAATGTTTCTCGATATCACTTACGAGGAGGGCAACTTCACGAATCTCGTTGTCTGTAAGCTTTTGTACGGAGCCATCATGCTTATGGAGCGCAACTTCTCGATTGCCCATGCCAGATCGCACGAATTTGCAGTTCTGATACTCAATTTGTTTATTGGTGATGACAAACGACTGCTTATTGACTTCATAGTGGTCGGGAGTGACTTTTCCTTGCACAATATACTCACCGAGACCGAAGACAGCCTCTATGACTATTTTTGTTTTATCGTTGGTGACGGGATCTATACTAAACGCAATACCCGATTTTTCAGACTGCACCATACGTTGTACTACTGCAGCCAGCCCTACTTTGAAATGATCAAACCCTTTTTCATGTCGATAATACGTAGCTCGAGCGGTAAAAAGTGAAGCCCAGCATTCTTTGATTTTATGAAGCAAATAAGCCTCGCCTTTCACATTGAGATACGTCTCCTGCTGTCCGGCAAATGAGGCATCGGGTAGATCTTCGGCGGTTGCCGAGGATCGGACGGCCACAAGAGGCTGGTCATAGAGACCTTTTATTTTATTTAGAGCCTGATGTAAAAGAGAATTTTTCTTATTGAAATATTCCTGTTCCTTTTGATTAAGCTCTTCATAATATGAAATGATTTCCTTGGTGATTTCCTGAGGGACTGGTGCATCCATGATAAGATCACGCACATGCTCGGCCGCCTGCTCTATCTCGGTGGGATTTTCATAATTTACGATACTTAACATTTGCCCAATACGCGTGGTCAATTTTGCGTAATCAATGAAATTAAAATACGCGTGGGAAGTGACAACAAAACCATAGGGAATCGGAAGGTTTGCATTGGTCATTTCGCCGAGGTTAGCGCCTTTACCACCTACCAAACCTACATCATCTTTTCTAACCTCTTCGAACCAGACTAGATTTTTTTTCATATAAGTACACTATAAAATAGCTGGAATATAGAAAGCAAGAGGAAAGAGAATAGACAATATATGTATAATGCTATATTATGAATTATATGCATAAACGGCATACTCAATTTTCACCTGGCACAGTCGCTCTCTTTTCCGGTATTTTACTCATCATGGTAGTCTCCTTGATCCAATATCGTTCGAGTAAAGAAATTCAAAATGTATCTGCCGCAAGTACCGATGTAATTGCATTTGAAGCTGAAAACGGCACGCGTACTGGCCCACAGCAAGTAATAATAAACGATCCGACTGCGTCCAATGGCATGTATGTCCGCTTTAATAACGCCACAACACCTTTTATCACCAATACACCAGTCCCCAATGGAGGTGGTGGCGGAGGGGGGGCTGCAATCTATCCTGCTCAAGTTCTAAATTTAACAAGCTGGAAGATCACCATGCCCTTTGATGGAAGTGATAGCGGGACAACAGCCGATGAAGTAAAGCAGCCAGCACTTGCAACCTACAAAGATCCCAATTATTTTTTTGTATCCCCGGCAGGCAATAGTGTGATTTTTAAAGCTCATGCTGGAGGAGCGACTACCGGAGGCTCAGATTATGCACGTTCTGAACTTCGGGAAATGACCAGTAACGGATCCACCGAAGCAGGCTGGTCCTCTGCGAGTGGCAAACATACACTGACTATTGATCAAAGAATAAATAAACTTCCAACAAAGCGACCCAATATTATTGTGGGGCAAATACATGCAGGCAGCACGTGGGGCACAGTTTTTAGGTTGATTGGTACCCAACTCATGATCGATGGAGTAGATGGCGATGGCCCTATTGTAGATAGTGATTTACAACTTGGTGAACGTTTTACGGTGAAATTTGAAGTTGAAAATGATACAGTGAAATATTATTACAATAATAATCTTATTAATTACACATATAGCAAACAATTTCGGGGAGCCTACTTTAAGGCAGGGTCTTATATCCAGTCCTCATGTCAGGGCGCGGGCAAAGTAGAAGGGGAGTCTTGTGATGCCTATGGAGAAGTTGAAATTTACAATGTACAAGTAACACATAATTAAATCACCATCATGAAATATTTTATTTTACTATTCTTCTCACTGGCTATTGCTATTTTCTTTTATACAGTGCCTCGTGTGGCGGCCCAATCCTCCTGCTCGGTTACTATACCCGCGGCTAATCCAGCCGTTACGTTTAATGCAACTTTGCCTT
Source organism: Candidatus Saccharimonadota bacterium (assembly GCA_018060465.1). Lineage (GTDB taxonomy): Bacteria > Patescibacteriota > Saccharimonadia > Saccharimonadales > Saccharimonadaceae > UBA1020. The sequence continues at coordinate 3,012 of JAGOVX010000056.1, forward strand.
CTGTAGGCGAATATTACGTGTATAGTCGTATTAAAATACCAAATATCACCAATAACTCACTGTGGGTTGTGGTAGATAGTAATTGTCCCGGAGCAATAGGAACAACCAATCTCGGAGGCTGGCAATGGGTGCCGTTTGGTACTACGTTTACTCAAACTGCCACTTCTATCAAACTAGTCGCCAAGGAACCTGGCATGGAAGTAGACCGTGTCATGATTATACCTGCTGCTTCCAGTGGCGGCGCTGTCTGCGTACCTGTAGACAAAGGAGACAATTGTATGGCAACAGCCACAGTGACAGCTTCACCAGGCTCATGTGCTAAAAAATATATTGGCGATGCGGACTGTAAACCCGATCCGCAGGGAAAATATGTAAATTTACTTGATTATGCCATTTGGTACAGCGAATTTATCAAAGGGTGCAGTAGCACCAATTTGACAGCATGCGGCACCGATCAGGATGGCGATGGGAATGCCATGGACGCAAATTTCAACTATCCAGGCACAAGCTACATTGCAACCGATTCTGCAGTGACTGTTTTTGACTATGCTGTTTGGATTCAGGGTTACCTATACGATACCGCGACCCCGACTACGCCCGGTGTGACAGTCACCAATCCGCCCACAACCCAGATACCGACATCTACCATTGCACCAACACTGCCTGCGAGTCCAACGCCTACAGCCTCGCCATCCCCAACGGGTGGCAGCTCGGCTCAATACCCGTCTCAAGTACTCAATCTCACTAACTGGAAAATTACTATACCATTTGACGGTACTGATGAAGATACGAATGCTGACGAAGTAAAACAACCTGGCTTGGCAACCTATACTCATCCGAGTTACTTCTTTGTCTCACCAGGCAAAAATAGTGTCATTTTCCGAGCCCACGCAGGCGGGGCA
>JAGOVX010000023.1 GCA_018060465.1 Candidatus Saccharimonadota bacterium
ACGGCCAAGCGACTCGAGACCGACGTTCGCAAGCCCGCGGACGCCAAAGCCTACGAGATCACCGTCACAGCGAACGCCGATCGTGACGCTGCCACCGCAGCAGCGGAAGCGTCGGCGCGTCAGACCGAGCTACAGGCCCAAGCCGACGCCAACGCCGCACGTTTGCGCGGTACGGCAGAGGCGGAGGCCACCAAGGCACGAGGTCTGGCGGAAGCGAAGGCGATGGACGCTCGCGCCGACGCCCTGGCCAAGGGGCAGGATGCCATTATCGCCCAGCAAATCGCTGAGCACATGCCGGATATCGTCAAGGCGCTAGTGGAGCCGTACAGCCACATCGACAACCTAACGGTGCTCAACGGCGCCGACGGAATGTCGCAGATGGTCAATGGCGCGGTGGCGCAGCTGCCGATGCTACTGTCCGGACTGCGCGACGCCAGCAAGACCGGCAAGGGCAAGCAGGCAAAGGCAACCGATGGCAAATGATCTGATCGGCAAGTCCTGTCGAGTCACTGGTCGGGTAGGCCCCGGTACGGTCGGTGAGGTAATCCTGTCCTTCGATGGGGGAACCAACACCTACTTCGCCAAGCCGGCTGACGGTACGTCGACGTATGAGCAAGACGAGACGGTTTCAATCGTCGAGTTCAGCCCACCACAAACACTCTATGTCGCTAAGGCTGCCATGCCGTACGGCTATAGTGGACATACTGGAGTCGATTAGCCTCATAATACCGGCGGGGGCCCTTCGGGGTTCTCGCCGGTACACCGGCCTTTTCCTAGCTTGTCTGTTCAACAGCTTGCTTGAATATGCTTCGAGCAAAGTGTAGAACAAACAAAAAAGCTCACATTTGTGAGCATAGTACCTATCTTGGACTTCCGCCCGCACACCGAAATGTACGGGCGGCCATCCAACCCTTACGAGGAAGGTTCGCCCAATCTAGGCCCACTGCCTCTTCTCCGTTTGCCGATCGATCTCCCTGATGGGGGCTTGGTGACGGATATGGCCTTCCAGCTGCCAGCACCAGTTTTTGTACGACTGATGCGGGTAACTTGTACCCTCGTACCATCGGCACACCCAAACACAATGGTGCACGGCTTTGTAGAGAGCAAGAATGCTCTATCGTCAGCCTGCAACGTGGCTGATGTCGACTCACCGTCAATAACAGCCTCAGGCGTTTTGGGATAAAAAACAAGCTGAGTGCCAGAGAACAATTGAAGTTCTGGGACTTTTCCTCCGTCTCTTGCTACTTTTGTTAGGGTTGACCACATGCCATTGTCTGCGAGGTCGTCTAACCACGCAGCCGTCTCGGCATGGGCCAGCGAGCACTTAGGTGTAGCATCTTTCAGATGCTGCAACCGTCTGGCTCTTTGCAATGCTGCAAAAACCAACTTCTCATCCGAATCATCACTTGTCACGGTACTGCAACTCCTTCATAGGGGGGGGTTGGATATCTCATACTATATCATAAAATTAAATTATGTACAATAATAGTATACTGGGGGTATGAAACTTTATAGCTGGAACGTCAACGGCATTCGTGCCGTAGTAAACAAAGATGAATTTCAAAATTTTGTCGCCGAGTATGACCCCGATGTCATTTGCCTGCAAGAAACCAAGGCGCAGCGCGACCAAGTTGAACTAGACCTACCGCAATATCATGAACATTTTTTTAGCGCAGTCAAAAAGGGGTACAGCGGCACGGCAATCTTTAGCAAACAGCCGGCACTACGCTACATTGATGGCCTGGATGCCGATCTGATACGCCAATTTTCACTGGGCGACGATGCCTACGGCAATCCAAACGATGAAGGGCGGGTGATAAGCGCCGAATTTGCGGATTTTTGGGTGGTAACGGTGTACACCCCAAATAGCAAACGCGATTTAAGCCGTCTCAAACTTCGTCATGATCGCTGGGACGCTGCGTTTTTGCAACACCTTTCGCAACTAGAGCAAACCAAACCGGTGCTGGTGTGTGGTGATTTTAATGCTGCTCACCGCGAAATCGACCTCGCACGGCCCAAGGACAATGCAAAAAATGCTGGCTTTACCCCAGAGGAACGAGAAGGTTTCGACAATTTGCTGCAAGCAGGGTATGTTGACACATTCCGTGCCGCCAACCCCGAGCTCGAAGGGGCCTACACCTGGTGGACCGCGTGGGGGAACGCTCGCGCAAACAACGTCGGCTGGCGTATTGACTACTGGCTGGCCAGCGCCGATATAGCAAGCAGCGTAAAAGCTCCTCAAATCCACGCAACCCAGATGGGCAGCGACCATTGTCCGGTGAGTATCGAACTATAAACACCAGCACTAGCACTAACACCTACACCAAAAAACCTATTACACCATATTTCTTTCTTGCAAAGGTTCAACCTTTGCAGGGGGATTGGGGTGGGGTGCTACTGGTATACTGAATGTGTGAACGATTTTTTGAAAACTACGACATTGGTGATGCTAGTGGCGCCGAGCGCCATGGGCAAGTCGACAATTATGGACGCCGTATTGCAGCTAGACCCAGCTATTACACGAGTACGCGGCTTTACTACTCGGCCGCCAAGACCAGATGACCGACCCGATCAGTTTTATTACCTCACTACTGATGAGCTGGCCGCAAAACGCGCAGCCCGCGAAATCGTATCCGAGGTAACATCTCCAACAACAGGCTACAGCTATGGCACGCTACTCGAAAGCTACCAGAGTTCGTATTGCATCCTTGAAACCTTGGCAAATTCTGTCGTCGACTACCGCGCCCTACCATTTGGACGCACCGTTACGATCAGCCTCACTGCACCATGTGAGCGATGGCAAGCTTGGTTTCATGCACGCTATCTAATCATTGATGATGATGCGCGTCTGCGTATGCAGGAAGCCAAGCTTTCCACCAGGTGGTCGCTCGAGCAACACACCGATCACACCTGGCTTGTAAATGACGGCACGCCGCTTGACGCCGCACAGCGACTAGTGAGTATTGTTCGTGGCACATCGCGTGGCGACGATGGGACGCCTCATGCTCGTGCTATTATGGAAGTAGTTTCAAGAGAGGACTACCCGTGAAGAAATTTGCAGTATTTGATATCGATGGCACGCTATTTCGCTGGCAATTATATTACGAAGCCGTTTTAGAGTTGCGCCAGCGTGATTTTTTTGATGAAAAAACATCACATGCACTCGATACAGCCTACCACAGCTGGCAATCACGGCGTTCGGCTTTTGGCGAATTTGAAAAAATCGCTATAGCTGCACTAGATCAAAACCAGCCACGGCTTAGTATTGCGGAATTTAAAGCCGTTTCCCGGCACATCATGTCGGAATCAAGCCACAAAGTATATAGTTTTACTCGTCAACTAGCCCATGATTTGAAAAAAGACGGGTATTACCTTCTAGCCATCAGTGGTTCGCACCAGGAACTAGCCGAGCCGTTCTCAAAGATATACGGTTTTGATGATTGCCTAGGGTGGCTGTATGGCCGAACCGCCACGCACTATACCAGTGAAGTGGTGCGAAACTCTGTCTCGAATAAAAAAGCACTCCTAAAAGAGTATGCGGCATTGCACAACTTGACCTACCATGGCAGTGTCGCGGTGGGTGACAGCAAAGGTGATATTGGCCTACTAGAATCAGTCGAGCGACCTATCGCGTTCAACCCCTCACAAGAGCTACTAGACGCAGCCATGGCGCATAGCTGGGAAGTCGTGATTGAACGCAAAAATATTGCCTACCACCTGCGGAAGGACGCACATGGATCAGTCGTACTGGCAAAAACAGACGTCTACTAAGCCGCTTTTTCCCGATATTGTATGGAGTAAACCCGAGCAACGAGCTTTGGCGGGCAAAATGGGCATTATTGGGGGTAACAAGCTAGGATTTGCAGGGGTCGCCGAGGCGTATTCAGTGGCCAACGAAATAGGTGTTGGTGAAGTACGCGCGCTACTGCCAGATGCATTGAAAAAAAGTGTCCCCACCACCATTACCGACACTCTGTTTGCCCCGTCAAATACCGCTGGTAGCTTTGCCAAAGACGCCGTCCACGACATAACAGCCCTTTGCGACTGGGCCTCTGGCATAGTGCTGATAGGTGACATGGGACGAAACAGCGAAACAGCCATCGTACTCGAGCAGTGTATTGGACACTACGATGGACCACTCACAATTACGCGCGATGCCATAGATTTGGTGAAAAATAACCCTAGGCTACTGGTAGAACGACCAAATACGCTGCTAGTAGTTTCATTTGCGCAACTGCAAAAATTGTTTCAAGGTGTGTATTATCCAAAAATGCTCGCATTTAGTATGCAGCTGTTGCAGCTAGTCGATATCCTCCACAAATTTACCATTTCGTACCCTGCGACAATAATGACACTGCATAAAGATACACTGGTTATTGCTCATGCTGGCAACGTTGTTACGCAACCATGGGAGAACCCTATGGCCATCTGGCGAGGTACTACCGCCACAACAGCCGCCGCGTGGTGGCTATGGAATAATGACCGCCCACTCCAGGCCGTAGCAACCTCACTCACAAACTCATAGCAAATCCAGTATCTATTGACTTTTTAGCATAATGTTCTAAAATTATATCTATATGGATACGACAATCGTCGCGTTCATCGCCCTGTCGCCATGCGTGGCGACTTGAGACAGGAGTATGGATGAACATCTTTCTTGTTTTCATCATGGCAGCTGTAGCTGTCTACTGGATCTCGCTCGACAAACCACTGGACCTCCCGGTGGGGTGGGCGCTCTGGAGGATCGAACACAATGGATCTGAAAGCGAAATTCTGGTTGGCTTGAATGAGTTCGAGACCAACCGCAACTATGCCGTGATTACCCCCCAAATCCTGGGAGAGGTGCAAAGATGGCACCCAGACGCAAAGGTCGGTGACCGGATCGTACTCCTTAATTGGAGGATCGTGGGACGCCTCGCGCCGGCGTAAGCTCTCTATGAAAGAACAAGTACGAGCAGGCCTCCAACTCCTGTCTCGTACTACCACAGCTGTTAATTTGTGACGGTTGTGGTGGTACGAGACACAAACACTATACCTATAGCCATACATAGTCTGGTATACTTTGGCGTATGAACTACCGTGAAGTCTTAGGTGTCGCACACAATGCGTCGCAAGAAGAAATACAAGCCGCGTTTCGTAAAGAAGCGCTAAAACATCACCCCGATGTAAGTGCCTCTCCTGAAGCCGCCGAAGCCTTTATGCGCATCAAGGAAGCCCGCGATGCCATGATGAAAGAAGCCGCGGGCACGCACGCTGAAACTGATGCCGACGCGATTCGGCGCGCCACCGATACCGCCATGAAGGCAACCGCTGCTGCTACCTATGCCACGCCGTCTGCCACGACATTTGTTGATGATCTGTACGCCGGTATGACCAGTGAAGAAATTGCCTACATTCAGCAACTCGACCAGCTAGCACGCCACGCGCCCAAGCGCAGCGTATTTGGCCGCCGCGTAAAAGAATCCGACGAAGTTCGCCGCCACCGTAAAAAACTCAATACTGTTGACAATCGAATCAACGGAAAATATTAGCACCCCTGATTTGACTTCTGAAATAACTTGTGCTAATATAATTTGCATTATGCGCAGCATAGAATACACATCAGTCATGCCAAATTCCACCCTGAATCAGGTGGAATGTACGTCATTGAATGGCGAACACCTACTATCAACGGCTCGTGTGTACTATACCTAAATGTAAATAAACAGTTTGTATCGACATCGAGCCTCCGAACCAGGAGGTTTTTCTGTACAGAACAGATGTCTAGGTCGGAGATTCGCTGTCGCTACCAACCATAGCGATACATTATTTACCTCTACTACAAAAGGAGTTGCTATGTCATCATCCATATACTGGCGCAGCTTGCGTCTACTACAACTTGAAGGTGTGCTAACCAGCACCACTATTAGTATGCCAATCATGAATGTGTTTTTTGCACAAAAAATCGGCATGAATATGGCAGAAGTAGGGCTCAGCCAGGCGGCGTTTACGCTAGCCATGCTGCTATTCAATATACCGACAGGCTGGCTGGCCGATCGTTTTAGCCGTCGCCTTGCCAACATGTCGGGTGATCTACTTGCCGGACTTGGATTTCTAGGCTACGCATTTGCGCACACGTTTCCAGAGGTAATCTTGTACGAAGTTATTATTGGTATCGGTGTTGCGTTGACTACAGGCGCCGACAATGCATTATTGCGAGCCTACAGCGAAAAGCTTGGCCTGCACTATGGCAAAGTCGAGGCAAGAACCAACAAATACAAGCCTATTGGTGCAGCCTTGGGCATGATAGTTGGTGGCATTATTGGTGCCTACGATGTGCGACTCGCTGTTGGTCTGACGGCCGTACCATATCTTTTGGGTGCGGCGTGCAGCTATTTGCTAGTCGAGGCAGGCGAGCGGCGTAAAACCGACCGTCACCCTATTCGCGACATGGCATCAATCGCGAAAAAGAGTTTGTATGGTCATAGCGAATTAGCCTGGAGCGTACTGGGCAAAGCCGTTGGAAGCAACGCAACCCACCCGATTATCTGGGTATTAACACCCCTTATGGTGCTTGCCGGAGTACCCGTTGCGTATATTGGTGTAGGCTGGGCGCTCACTATGGCAGGCTCGTGGCTAGGCGCGCATTTGGCAGAGCACTATGCATATCAACTGTCACCGTGGCAACGCTATGGCATTAGTATTGTCGCACTCGCGGTGTGTTCAGGAACTCTCGCAATTAGCGTTAATATATTCACCATTTGGATATATGCAGGCTTCGGTGTAATTCGTGGCTGGCAAGCATCTACCATGACGCCAATCGTGCAGTCATTTATCCGGCGTGACGAAATTTCCACTGTTATGAGTGTAGCTGACAGCCTGGCCAGAGTCCTGTACATACCGCTAGTATGGCTGTTTGGCTGGCTAGCTATTGCATCGCCCCAATATACTATGGCTGCAAACATTGTTGTGTTTGTCCCTCTAATGCTGCTCGTTACCTATAAGTTAAAGGTAATTGCCCCGAATGCAGAGTAGGCAGTAGTAGGCGAATAGTTCACTTCAAGATTTACTTGGTGCCGCGGGCGAGAATCGAACTCGCACTCCTTTAGGGGAACGGGATTTTGAGTCCCGCGCGTCTACCAATTCCGCCACCGCGGCATCAAGTAAATCTTATGTTGTACAACAAAGCGTCAACCAATTCCGTGTGGTTGCCTATGGTGTAAAAACACTCCTAACATTGTACAATAAAAGTAGCGATTTTACATACGCTACGTGTACATAAAGGGAAGGCAATTGAAAAAGTAAACAGTACATGCGTCCAGATGACTCCTTACAGCTAAGCGTACCACAACGTGATACGTCGCAGACTCCTCCGCGTGACCATGAAATGGCGCATCAAGCGGCGGCTGATTTGACGCGTCAACAAATTGATACCATCTATCATCAACAGGCTCCGGCAGCAGCCGAGTCTGTACGCACGCCACCGGTTGCTGTTGCCGCAAAACCAGCCGAACCTCAGAATATATCTGCCGAACCAGCCAACACCTATCTGCGAACCCACCAGGCTGCACATACTATTCAGGCAGCCGAGTGGCAAAAATACCACAGCGCCTGGCAGCAGTACTACCAGAAGTACTACGAAAAGTATTATGTTGGCGCAACCACGCAGCTCCATCAAGCCTACAACGAACATGCCGTAAAACTACAAAATCAAATGGCCGAGGCTACGGCTACGGCCACCGCGGCCCACGAGCCTGAAACAGAACAAGGTGTTGGTCAGGACGAAGCAATGTACGATTTGCGCACTCAAATCGTGAGCAAAGTACAAGAGTCGGGTCGCAAAGTTCGTCGCAGCCGCCATTTCATGCCCGCAATCGCCGCACTGTCAGTGCTACTATTATTCACATTGCTGCAATTCAACCGCGTCATTATCGCAAATGTGCAAGCCTACATTACCCCTGGTGAGATTGACCCGCAAAACATTGTTATCGACCCAGCTGCCTCCAATATCGTGGGGCAAAAGTCGCTGCTCATTATTCCAAAAATCAATGTAAGTGTTCCGATTATTTGGGAAAATACGATGGGCAGCAACAACCAGCAAACATACGATCGACAAATGGCTGCCATGAAAAAGGGCGTTGCATATTTTGCGATACCTGGCGCCAACAGCAAGCCAGGGCAGGTTGGCAATACCGTAATTGCCGGTCACTCGAGCAACGATTTTATCGACTCGGGCAACTACAAATTTGTATTTGCGCTCCTAGAGCGAATGAAAAAAGGCGATGTATTTTATGTGAATTACAAAGGCATACGCTACACCTATTCAATCAGCCGTATTCGTGTAGTCCTACCAAATGATGTGAATTCGCTTACTGCCAACACGACGGCCCCAGAAGTCACTCTGCTTACATGTACACCACTTGGCACCGCGCTAAAACGCTTGCTTGTTACGGGTACCCAGATCAGCCCAGACCCTATTCGTGCAAGCGCAGCGCCTACAAAAAATACCAAGTCTGATAAAGCTACCAACATTCCAGGGAATTCGCCCACGTTCTTTGAGCGCATATTTGGCACCAACAACAATTAAGGCAATATCATCCGACTTTGTAGCAAGCTATAGGTTGACCCAGTTTTCGCGATGCTATACAGGTAAGTTCCGTCATTCGATAATGCTGCCGTCAAACCAGCGGCTTCTTTGATTGTATATGGGTTGCCTCCATCAAACTCGGCAACCTCCAGGCCTGATTTTGAATAATAATACACATGGTATTCATCAAGCCAGCGCAACGTCACCTTTGAAGCATTTACGTACTTTGTCGTTGAAAACGTTCCTAGTTCATTGTCGTAGGCGTCGTACCCATCGGCGTGCTCTACCACTGCCATGCGACCACCTGTTTGCCACGACAAGCCCGTTGGCACACTGCGTATTTTTTGTGATGTAACGAGCGTGGCAGCCAGCGCCGAGCTACCCACCGTACTCGACGGCATGTCGTTCATACGATAAATTGACAGCTCGTCATTGCGAGCTACCGCTATGTAGTAGATGTTGAAATAAGAGGTCGCACTGACATATTGCACCGTTTTAGCGTCTACAGGCAGTTCACGCCCCTCTGTTTTATCGAGTGAAACATACCCAATTTTCTGTTCACCAGCCGTATCTTTGTATCGATACAGTATATGCTGTCTATTTACTACTGAATACGATAGAACGCCTCTCGCGGCGGCGGCAGGCAAGGTTCGACTGCCCGTATTCACTGTGTACAACTCGCCATTTTCCGCCAAAATAATTACTTTGTCAGCCGAGCGCGGGTCGAACGAAGCTGATTTTATGGCAATACCGTACGTTGCCGAAAGATTCACCGCCGGCTGCGACACATCAGAGTCGATATACAGCCATTCGGTGCCGCGCGGCATAGTGCGCGTCGCAAGCAGTCGCTGGTCATCTCCGCTCCACTCACGCAAGGTAACACCATTTTGGTATCCTTTGTTCGGCACGAGTCCCGTGGCAACTTTTTGCACATTAAAATCGCCCGAGCGAACATTTAGTAGTGCTAGTTCATACAGAGCCGTGTTTGTTGTGTAGGCAACCAGCCTACCACTAGGAGAGGTAACTGCCTGGGCAACATCATCCAGCTTTTTTACCGGTGTTGTGGTAATAGTAGTCGGTACAAGCTGCGCATAGTTTAGCCACAGTAGTTTACCAGCTCCTACTTCCACCATCTTTTGCCATGGCTTGTAGCCGTCTCGCTGCATAGTTACTCGGTACTGGCCAGGATTAACCGTAATCTTTGTTGGTGTCTTGTTGGCCAATTTTGCGTGGCCTATCGTAATATTTGCGCCAGATGGCTTTGAGATAAATTGCACCAAGCCGCCTTGTTGAATTGTATTACTGTCTTTGTTGAAACGATAGCCGAGCATTACGAGCACCATTATCGTTACTAGACTCGTTGTTACGCTCACCATCAATGTATATACGACGATTCGTCGCACAAGCAGTGTTCGTTTAGAAACTTTTTTATGCATTATTTCTATTATAATACAGTCCACCCTCTTGCAAACTGCTTATGTGGTGATATTATATGTATAAGGACAAAAGGGGACATATAGAAACAATGAGCGAACACACGATTAGTATCAATGGCGTCCACTACGACGCAAACTCAGGATTACCAAACAAACGCAGTACTGCTGCGCCCGCTGCTCGACATGCAGCAAGTGTACATCACAAGACACAGCGTTCTACTACACTAAATCGACATTTTACTACGCAACCTGCCAAACGTGCTCCAAAGGTAGCTTCTGCCAGCACGCACGCTGCTCCTGCTGTTGCCCACGCAAGGCATCCTCAGGTAGCCAAGTTCGCACGCAACCCGCAACCTCTCTCACGTCCTCCTCGCACCATGCAAGATATCGCCCCAGCTACGCATCCTCATGTTGCCAAAGCACATCACGTTGCTGCGGCACAGCACGCTCAGCCAGTCGCACACCACACACCCGCAAGAGTACTCAAGGATCAAGCTATCGCCACTGCATTAGCAAACGCCGCGCCTGCAAAGAAAGCACCTAAAAAAGCAAAATTTTACAGCAAGCGTTCACGTATCGTCAGCGTTGCCTCGGCCAGTCTAGCCGTCGCATTACTTGCAGGGTACTTCACCTACCTAAATATGCCCGCGTTGTCAGTACGAGTAGCCGCCGCTCAGGCCGGCATCGACGCATCCTACCCAGAATATCGGCCTTCTGGCTATCAGCTAAATGGTCCAGTTGCATACTCTGGCGGGCAGGTAAGCATGAAATTCAAGGCGACAGCTGGCCCTCAGCAATTTGCCCTAAATCAATCTAAAAGTAGCTGGGACTCTACCGCGCTACTTGCAAATTATGTCGACCCAGCATCGAAAGGCGATTACAGCACCTACAGCGATGCCGGCATCACTGTATACACTTTTGGCTCGAATGCTGCATGGGTAAATGGTGGAATCTTGTATACCCTCGACGGCGACGCACCGCTTTCAAACGACCAAATTCGACACATTGCTACATCCATGTAGCCTACCTCTGATATAATAGCCTCATGACTATCCGTACTCGTTTCGCACCTAGCCCGACTGGTTTTTTACACGTTGGTGGTATTCGCACAGCTTTATTTGCATATCTAGTAGCCCGCCAATCAGGCGGCGAATTTATTTTACGTTTTGAAGATACCGACAAGAAGCGAGAAGTAGCCGGTAGCGCCGAACATCTCATTAGTAGCCTAAAAGCCATTGGTATCGACTACGACGAAGGCCCGGACATCGGTGGCCCATTCGCACCATACATCCAAAGCCAGCGTCTCGACCATTACAAGCAATGGGCACAAAAGCTCATCGATGCAGGCCGTGCCTACGCCGACCCCTATACTTCCGAGGAAATTCAGGCCTTCCGCGACGAAGCCATGGCCAACAAACGAGCCTTTCGTTACCGCGACTATCGGCCAGAAAACCCACCAGCCTGGGACGGCAGCCAGCCGCTGCGTTTCAAAAGCGAGCCCAAGCCCTACAGCTACCACGACGAAGTGATGGGCGACATCACAACAAGTCCAGAGGTGATAGACGATATTATTTTGATGAAAAGCGACGGCTATCCGACGTACAATTTTGCTCACATTGTTGATGACACCGAGATGGAGATCACGCATATTATCCGTGGGCAGGAATTTATTAGCAGTATGCCAAACTACTTGGCGTTGTATGAAGCCCTGGGTGTTGCGGTACCGGTGCTTGCGCATATGCCGCATATCATGAACGAACAGGGCAACAAAAAGCTAGGTAAACGCGATGGCGCCAAAGATGTGCTCGATTACATCCGCGACGGCTATTTGCCCGAAACCATGATGAGCTTCATCGCCACTATGGGCTGGAATGATGGTACCGAGCAAGAAGTGTTCACCAAAGATGAACTAGTAGAAAAATTCAACCTCGACCGCGTACAACGAAGCGGGGCACGGTTTGATGAAAAACGCTTGTTGTGGATGAATGGCCACTTCATCCGCGAGCTTCCGCTCGATGAGCTATCAGGCAGAATCGAATATTTCTGGCCAGAAAGCGCCAAAAAACATCCTGAAAATTACAAAAAACAAGTCCTCGCGCTAGCCCAAGACAGGCTAAAAACATTCAAAGACCTGCCGGGCCTCACCAGCTATTTCTTTGAAGAACCCAACGTCGATATGAGTTTGATTACAGGCAACAAACAGCTCGCCAAACTCGAACCTGCCGAGCTAAAAACCTTACTCCAAACCGCACTTAGTGAGTTGTCGGCACTAAAAACCTGGAATGCAGAAACCATCCAGGAATGTCTGAACACTCTACTGGAAAAAACTGGTCAAAAGCCTGGCATTTTATTCAGCCTCATCCGCATCGCCACAACCTGGGCGCCATTTAGTCCGCAGCTGAATGATACGCTGGCACTGCTTGGCAAAGACACAACACCCGCACGACTTGAAGTGGCGATTAAATCGTTATAATTTTGTGCTAAAAATACTGTTCTTTTGCTAAATGCAATATACATTCTTTGTCTGGCCAAAAGCTAAACCCAAGGCACAATCCGTACGCTAGTAGACTTATTAACAGTATTATGATATAATAATATGATGCAGAAACAAAAGCTCGTATTGATCACCGGTGCAAATGCAGCGGGCAAAGATACAGCCGCTTCGTATATATCTACACGTCTCGAACAGGACCATGCTCTTGTAATTCCAGTTGCTGGTATCAGCACACCACTGCGAACTCACTTCACCGAAAGAGGTATAGAGCCAACTCGCCAAGATCTTATTGATTATAACCAAGCGCTTACAGCTAAATATGGCGAGGCTGTCCTGGCACAACTTGCCCTACGGCAACACTCGGAACCATTTATGCTTACCGGTCTTCGACAGCCTAAACAGTTATCGTATCTCAAGACACAGACTGATATCCTACACATCGCAATTCTAACAGAGGCCAAGAATCGATACGACAGGAGTATAAAAGCCGGCAAAAAGGGAGTCGAAGTGACGCTTGACGCCTTTATTGAAAGCGAGCGACGAGAAAACTCACCGCCAAATTCACAGCGGGTAGAGTACATTATTCAGCAAGCCGAACATACAGTACCCAATGACGAAACGATTCAGGAGTTTTATCTGCTTCTTAGTGCCGTGTTGCCCACGATATACGATCACTTCAAGTCCTAGGGAAACCATAAGGGGTTTGCTATACTTGGTAGTATATGGAGTTTGAAGACCAAAAATCACATCTTCATTCTAGGGTGGAACGCGTGCGAAAATGGGTTAGTTTACACCGTTCACAGGCGCTTGCACTAGGAGGTACGGTGCTTATTGTGCTTGCCAGTGGTATTGCCTACGGTGCATGGGTACTGACAGCTCCTAGTGCATCAACATTTGTACACGTAGTTGCAAAGCCGAAGCCAAAATATTATTCGCCATTAACCGGAGAATTAGTAAAAGCAGAAGCGGACACAAAAAAATCAGTCACGGCTATCATGATAGAAAACAGCCCTGACGCGCGTCCGCAAAGTGGCCTCAAAGATGCAGAAGTGGTATACGAAGCAGTCGCCGAAGGTGGAATTACACGCTTTTTAGCACTCTACCAGCAGCACAAACCTCAGTTAATCGGCCCAGTACGAAGCGTACGCCTGTACTACGTCGACTGGCTCACGCCCTACAACGCCAGCGTAGCCCACGTGGGCGGCAGTGCAAAAGCCTTGAACCTCGTGCGTGGCGGAACGTATCGCGATATCGATCAATTTTTCAACGACGGCTCGTACTGGCGCGCGACCGATCGCTATGCGCCACACAATGTCTACACGAGTTTTGCCCGACTTGATGCACTCAATAAAAGCAAGGGCTATACAACCTCTAGTCCAGTACCGATAGCAAGAGGTGACGCTACGGTACCAAAAAAATTAACTGCCAAATCTGTATCTGTTACTATTAGCGGGCCTTTATACGACTCACGCTGGTCGTATGACGCCAAAACAGGCCTGTATAGGCGCTACGAGGGTGGAGTTGCCCATACGGACAGAGAAAAAGGTCAAATAACCGCTAAAGTGGTGGTAGCTCTGCGTGTTGATATGCAGCAGGTTTTTGAAGATGGCTATCGTGAAAGTATAAAGACAAGCGGTTCGGGCAAGGCTGTGATATTTCAAAATGGTACTGCACATAACGTAACGTGGCGTAAAGCAACCCGTGGCTCACAGCTAGGCTTTACCGATGCAAAAGGTGCGCCATTTATGCTTGCACGGGGCAACACCTGGATTAGTGCCATCCCAAATAGCGGAGGCGGTGTAACATGGCAGTAGACAAACCCTCCCAGCCAACAAGCCCACAGC